>CAXYZP010000006.1:0-22988 GCA_964293175.1 uncultured Sphaerochaeta sp. | reverse complement strand
AAGTGCGCATGCTCTCCACGCCTCAGATGCTAGGCTTACAAATCGATGCAGTCACCGACAGCAAAGCAGACCTTGATGATGCACTGCTGTATGAGGGCTTTTCTGAATCAGGTCTTGATGCCGAGGCAAAGGCTCGCCTCTCCTTGCACTACCACATTCCCTTTGGACTGCTCGACCTGCCCATCCCCTATGGGGGGATGACAGGCCTTGGCCTTACCCTGAAGGCTCAGAGCTCTTTGTATGTACAGGGCAATTCTGTTGTTTGGGATGAGGAGGTGGTGCTCTCAGGAAGGCTTACCGCATCGGCGGTAGTGGGTAGCGGGTTGCGCATCAAGCCTTTTGCTTCCCTTGCCTATAGGACAAGCGATGGGAAGTTCAGCTTCTCTGTAGGACTGAATGGAGGAGCCCTGTTGGTGACAAAGGAGACTTCCCACTAGTTAGTGAGGGTCGTGCCCGATATCTAGTCCAACGCCAATAAGGAATATCCAGGGCCCTATATGGCGGTCAAAGGCACTATCCACATTCTGGATGTCCTTGGTCTCAAAGACATACTGGATCGAGGCGGAAAGTCTCGGACGATAGCTGTTGTTCTTTGCAACCCACAGCCCATCACTACCAAACTTAAGACCTGTCTCCATGGCTACGGTGGCTTTGATCGTCTCTATTCCGGCAGCTTCCATGTGGAACCGCTGAAAGCCACCCAGTACTTTCAGATATGGGTAAAGCAGGTTTGTAGCCTCCCACTCCATCTGATAGCCTATCATCCACGAAGCGATGGCTATACGTCGGCGAGGGCGGGTCGTGTCATTTTTCATAGGTCCGTTCTTCTGTCGCATCTGCCAGATAATCGGCCCAAAGGCTAGGGAGAAGGTCGTATTATGGTTGCCCAGCGTATCAAAGAAAGATCCTAGTGAGTAAGTAAAGTCTGTATGGTCATAGGTGACCGGTTGGAAGAGTTGCATAATGTCGATGCCGACGACTCCGTAGGATGATCTGGAGTTTGCATGGTAGATCCAGGAGTTCGTTAGGAGTCCTCCGTCGAAATAGTAGGAGAAGGTTGGTCCGCTCATACGGTTCATCATCGTTTCGTGAGCTTGTCCCCCTCCAAAGGAATGCATGAAAGAGTAGCCGCCCTTCAGGGTAAGGGCGCTTCCCAACTTGAAGAGAGCAAGGATTTGGGTGGAGTTCTCCCAGCCAAAGGTATGGAGATATGAGGTTTCCAGCCCTACTTGTGTCCAGCTCAGGGGAACCATGGCTTGGATGGTGGTTCCTAGGTTGAGATGAGCCTTGGCTTGTTCTCTATCATAGGAAAGATTCACCGGAAGTATATTGATGTTGTTATGGATGGTGTTCTGCATCAGCTCAAAGCTAAAGTTGCCTTCGAGGCTTATGCCAACCAAAGGTGTGAAGGTAGAGATGAAGGGACCCAAGGCGAAGCTGAAAGGTGCAAAAAGGTTTATGTTGATCTGGTCATACCGGCTTCCAGAGCTAAGCTTGTCGGTGAACCCCAAGGCATCAGTCTTGAGAAATATCCTGTCCTGAAACGCTACCATGCCATGGGACCCAAAGGAGAGCCCGTCATCGAGGTTATCCCCCAATCCCATGGTATAGAAATCATTTCCCATTCCCATGTGCAGGTGTGTGACCTTTGCTGTATAGAGAGGCATAAGGCAAGTGAATAGCAATAGGATCATTAGAATTTTATTTCTCATGTTCTACTCCTTTTCTGAAAGCTCCAGCCAGCGGTCTTCCATCCTTTCCAATGATTCACTGTTCTTATGATAGGTCTCAGTTCTTGATGCTAGGGTGCCAAGCTCTGTCTCCTGAGCTTCGGAGAAGCTGTTTTCTAGCTTTGCTTGCAGAATATGGAGCTTTTCCATTTCAGCATTGAGTTTTTCCAACTCCTTCTGTTCCCTAAAGCTCAGTCCTTTTTTCTCGTTTTTTCGGGATGGGACCTCAGATTTTGCCCGTTGTCTCTCTGCTAGGGCTTTTTGTTGGGCCTCTTCCTTCTTCTCCTGTTCAAAAGCTCTCCATTCGCTGTAGGGTCCTGGATAGAAGGAGATATTTCCCTCCATGTCCAAGACAAAGAGCTCGTCACAGGTAAGGTCTAAGAATGCCCTGTCATGTGATACTACCAAGGTACATCCGCTGAAGTCCTGTACATACTGTTCAAGGTTTTCCATGGTAGGAAGATCTAGGTCATTAGTCGGTTCATCGAGCATCAGGAAGTTGGGGTCTGCAACCAGACGGGAAATCAGGTAAAGCCTGCGTCTCTCTCCTCCTGATAGGGTGGCGATAGCACTTCTGTGCATGGTAGCGGGGAAGCCGAAGATTTCCAAAAACCTTGCGGCAGTGACGGTCTGCCCTTCACTCAGGGTGATCCTTTCACTGATGTCCTGGATGAACTCCAACATGCCCTTGTCACTGCTGAGGTTGCGTCCTTCCTGATCGTAATAGCCGAACACTGTATTGACCCCTGCATCACGTTCACCCTTATCCGGGGGTGTATGTCCTGAAAGAAGATCAAGCAGGGTGGATTTTCCTGATCCGTTCGGTCCTACAATTCCAATTTTTTGTCCTTTGGTGAAGGAGTAGGAGAAATCTGTGACAACAGGATTTTCTCCACTTTTATTTGCAAGGTTTCTCACTTCCAATATTTTCTTTCCCATTCTTCTGTTTGAGGAGCTAAAACTGCTTTGGACGGTTTCAGACACATCCTTCTGTTCAGAAAGCATCCCCTTGATGCGGTCTTGGCGGTTGGTATCCTTGCCTGTTCTTGCCCTGGGGCCCCGTTTGAGCCATTCCAGCTCCCTACGTAAGACGACCGACAGCCTGTCCTGTTCCTTTTGCATCATGCTGAGTCTTTCTGCCCTTCGTTCGAGGAAGGCGCTGAAGGATCCTGGATGCAGGTACATACTCCCTCGGTCAAGTTCCAGGATGGCGTTGCAAACAGAATCGAGGAAATACCGGTCATGGGTGACTATGATCATGGTCATACTGCTGTCTTTCAGGTATTTTTCCAGCCACTCGATGGTTTCGATGTCGAGATGGTTGGTAGGTTCATCCAAAAGCAGGAGTGTCGGTTGTGCACAGAGCACCCTTGCTATGGCTACTTTCTTCTGCATGCCTCCGGAGAGGTTCTGTATCGGCTCGTCAAGTTTGTCATAGAGGCCCAGTTCTCCCAATAGGGAGGTATAGTCACTTTCCAGATTCCAGCTTTGGGTAAGGTCTAGTTGTTCGGTAAGAGCGATAAGCTCCCTTTTTGTCTGGTTGTCTTGTTTTTTGTCTATAACTTGGTGATAGGAATTTACCAAGGCGATGCGCTTTCCCTCTCCCTTGTAGAGGTAGGAACGAACAGTGTCCTCTTCGCTGAAGATGATCTGTTGGGTGAGCATGATAAGTTCTGTTTCCCTAGCTGTAGCTATGGTACCGCTGTCTGAGGGCAGTTCGCCTTTCAGCAGGCGAAGGAAGGTTGACTTACCGGTTCCGTTTTGTCCGATGAGTCCGACATGGTCGCCTGCCTCAAGACCGAAGCTCACCTCTGTAAACAGAGGCTCTTCGTCGAGGGTTTTCGAGATGTTTTCTAACGAGAGTACATTCATGCATCTAGAGTACCAAAATGGGAATGGGTGCACAATAGACCCAAGAGCCTCTTAGGCTGCCAAAAATAGGATAGCTACCCCTAATATAGAGATAAAAGTTCCCAACAGACTTGATGCGGTAATCTTTTTCTTGAGAATGAATTTATCTATGGGCAAGAGGAGAATAGGGGTGGTCTGCGTTATGGTGGTGACGATTCCCACCGGTGCCAAGGTGAAGGCCTTCATCTGACTCGACATGCCCAGCACCGGACCGATCATAGCGGCCATAAAGAGGAGCCCTAGCAATTTTGGGTTCTTGAAGGCTGTAAAATGTGCTTTCGCATTTTTTTTGATTATGAAGCTGTAGATAATAAAGGCCATAAGGCCCCCTACATTCCTCAGGAGGTTGGTCGATACCGGCCCGGTGGAATCCAGGGCAAATTTAGCAAGCAGGAATGAGAGGGACTGCAGGATGGAGGCCAGAATTGCAAAGAGCATGCCCTTTGCCTTCTGCTTTTCCTCACTTTCGCCACCTTTGATCCTCATGCCACCCACCACCATGGTTATGACGCCCAAGATGGTCAGCATAATTCCCAGAATCTGCATGGGCTTGAGTCTTTCAGCAAAGAGAAAATAGGAGAAGATGGCAGTGGCTACAGGAGAGAGGGTCATGATAACCATCGATTCACGTGCTCCAAGCCATACATAAGCATGGAAGAGCATCATGTCGGTGATAAAGTATCCTATGACTCCGCTTGCAAAGAGTACCACGTAGGTCTGGGTTGAGAGGTTGGTGGGGAAGAATGTTCCTTCGGTGAAGTAAGCAAGCAGTATAACAGCAGGCAGGGCTATCCACATGCGTACATGCGCTACCGCATCAGATCCTACCTTGGCACCCAGATGACGGTAGACCAGAGAGTTTTGTGCCCAACACACTGCAGTAAGCAGCCCAAGCAGTTGTCCTATGATGAGGTTTCTGTCCATAAGAAAAGACCTTATCATAAGATGGTGAATAGTTACAGTGTATATGAGTGGAAAGGCAATGCAGATAAAAAAGGCGAAAGCTTCCAGTTGTAGGGTGGGTCTACAGATACATGATGAAAAAGCTTCTCTATAACAAGCTTTCTTTTTTGCGCTTTATCCTCCCATTGCGTTGACCTCTATGAGGAGTGCTCAGTACAATGAAGCTATGACTAAAGATATATCAATGAGACTGTCTGCCCAGGCAGCTAGTGACAACAAGGCTGTACAACAGCAGGCCGCCAAAGAAGCTGGCTTGCCTTTTAAAGATGTTACGGGGATGCGTATCCTTCGCAAGAGTATCGATGCAAGGCGCAACCCGCCGGTAGTAGAGATGCAAGTTCGTCTTTTCACCGGAGATTCAGAAGAAGATTTGTTCCAAACGACTGCCTTTGGGTTTGTCGGAGATAAGAAGCAGGTTGTGGTCGTAGGTGCAGGTCCTGCTGGCCTGTTTGCCGCCCTACGCCTCATCGAACAGGGTTACAAGCCAATAGTGCTCGAACGGGGTGTGAATGTGTATGACAGAAAGAAGGATACAGCTTCCCTTTCTGCACACAACGAGCTTAAGGGCGAGAGCAACTACTGCTTTGGCGAAGGTGGCTCTGGTGCATATAGTGATGGCAAGCTCTATACCAAAGCTTCCAAACATGGTGATGTAGGCAAGATACTTGCGCTGCTCTGTCAGCATGGCGCTTCAGAAGAAATCCTCTACGATGCCCATCCCCATATCGGGACGGAGTTGCTTCCCCAGATAGTGCTGCAGATTCGCAACACTATCCTCGCTAGCGGGGGAGAGGTGCATTTCTCCACCAAGGTCGTTGGCCTTGTCAAGAGTGAGGGAAAGGTCACCGGGGTCACCACAGCACGGGGGAAAACCTTTGAGGGACCTGTCATCCTCGCCACAGGTCACAATGCAAGGGATGTCTACGAATATCTGGAAAGCGAGAAGATTGCCATCGAGGCAAAGGCTCTGGCCATCGGCTTGCGAGTCGAACATCCTCAGCTTCTCATTGATCAGATTCAATATAAGAATGAGAAGGGAAGGGGGGAGTACCTCCCTCCTGCTGAATATGTATTCTCTGCCCATGTCGAGGGTCGGGGAGTCTACTCTTTCAACATGTGTCCAGGTGGATATATCGTTCCTGCAATGACCCAGAGTGGAACCCTGGTCGTCGATGGCATGAGCAATTCAAAGCGAAACGGCAAGTTTGCAAACAGTGCCATGGTCGTCGAGCTACAACCCCAAGATCTTCCTCAGGAGCAGTTCGGAGGGAACCTTGGTGTTATGAATTTCCAGCAAGCCTTGGAGGAGCGCCTATTCAAGGCTGGAGGACCCGCTCATGTGGCTCCTGCCCAGAGAATGGCAGACTTTGTAAACCATCGTCTTTCCAAAACTCTGCCAGAGACATCCTATGGTCCAGGTCTTGTGTCATTTGATTTGCATCGGTTGCTACCTTCCTTCATCGCTGACCGCCTTGCAACGGCTTTTTCAATCTTTGGCAAAAAGGCCCATATCTTTTTGACCAACCAAGCTGTGCTCATCGCAGGTGCGACCAGGACCAGCAGTCCTGTACGCATCCTGCGTGACAAGGATACCAATATGCACGTCGAGCTCGCTGGCCTGTTCCCTTGTGGAGAAGGCTCTGGCTATGCTGGGGGCATCATCGGTTCTGCTGTGGATGGCCAGCTCTGTGCCGATAGCGTGTGCAACTACCTCGGATGAAAGAGGGCTTTCCCCCTATCGAGAGGGAAAGCTCCCATACACTCATCCTAGGCACAGGGCCCAGTGTGCGCTCCTTGTTGAAACAACAGTATTACGGCCATGAGCGCAATGCGTTCTGGCCGATAATGCAGAACTTGTTCGATACGAAGACTGAAACCTATGAAGAAAAATGGCTGCTTCTGCTAGAGCAAAATATAGCGTTGTGGGATGTACTTGCAAACTTCAGACGCGAAGGATCCTTGGATTCTGCATATAAAGAAGTTATTCCCAATGACCTCAAACTCTTTTTGGAAGGCCATAAGCAGATCAGAAAGGTGTTGTTCAATGGAAAGAAAGCTGAGGCCCTGTATAAGAAGCTTATCGGCTACTATCCACCAACTATCACCTTTTTTTCTCTTCCCTCGACGAGTCCTGCTTATACGCTGGACTTTGAAGAGAAGAAACGCGTATGGGCTAAGGCATTGCTTTCGGACTAGGACAGTAAGCGCTCAAGATAGCGGCATTACCAAAACTTATTAGAATAGGAAAATACAGAAGATCACAGCGAGCAAAAGACAAGCACCTTCGCTTCCCAAGGGAAAAGAAGGTGCTTGTCTTTTGTCATCGTTATATCCTCATTATCTTATGCAAGGTATCTGATAAGACCCAACTTCTTCGCCAGTTCTAGGATAGGCAGGGGCAACAAGGCCAGTCCTACTACAATAGCATACTGAGGCAGACTCAAGAGGGTTAGGCCAAATATGTGGGCAATTGGGGGTATGAAGAGCACTACTGCCAGCAGTGCACCTGAGGCCAGAACCGCCTTATTCAAAGTTGTGTTGGTAAAGAAGCCTGTAGCAAATAAGGAGTGCTGGCTTCTCATGTTAAAAGCCTGTACCAGTTGCAGCAGAGCCAGGGTGGAGAAGGCCATAGTCCTGCCCACTACAATGTCGGTTCCCTGTCGTAATCCTATGAGGAACGCTATAAGTGTCAGCAGGGCGAACAGAGTGCCTTGGGCGATAATCTGCACGGTCAGGCCATTGGCAAACAGCCCTTCGGTTTTACGTTTAGGCTTGTGCTCCATCACATCCGATTGTATCGGTTCCATACCCAGGGCTATGGCCGGAAGGCTGTCTGTAATGAGGTTGATCCACAGCAGTTGCATAGACAGTAGCGGTGTCTCCCTGAATATAATCATGGAAAAAAAGACGGTGAACAGTTCTGCAATATTGGTGGAAAGCAGGTATCCCACTACCTTCCTCAGGTTTGCATAGATGCCCCGTCCTTGTCTGACCGCTTCGACAATGGTAGCGAAGTTATCGTCAGTGAGGGTCATATCAGCAGCACCTTTGGCAACTTCAGTACCTGTGATACCCATCGCACAGCCGATATCGGCAGCCTTTAGGGCAGGGGCGTCATTGACTCCGTCACCGGTCATGGCCACCACTTCGCCGCGATCTTGCCAAGCCTTGACGATACGAATCTTGTCAGAGGGGGAGACCCGAGCATAGACAGAGATGGTATGAACCGTCTCTGTAAGGGTTTTTTCATCCATATCGTTTAATGTCTGACCATCGATGGCAAGCTCCCCTTCGGTAAAGATACCCAGCTGTTCTGCAATGGCTTTAGCTGTTCCAAGGTGGTCCCCTGTTATCATGACCACCCTGATGCCGGCCTTTTTGCAGAGGCGTATGGCCTCTTTTGCCTCTTCTCGGGGAGGGTCTATCATACCGAGTAACCCCATGAAGGTAAGATCTTTTTCTATCGATTCACTATCGAGTTCAATGGGGATAGTTCCAATGCTTTTGTATGCTACGGCCAGTACACGAAGAGCCTGGCTTCCAAGATCTTCCATCATCGCCTTTGCTTGTGCAAGGTCGATGTTGGAACAACGGGGAGCGATGCTTTCAAAGGCCCCTTTTACGATCGCTACCTTTTTGGTATCAACCTGGTTGATAGAGGTCATCATCTTCCGGTCTGAATCAAAGGGGAGAGAGGCCAAGCGGGGTGATTGTAGGTTCAGCTCTGCCTGGTCCAGACCGTTTTCCTTTGCTGCTATGATGATCGAAGTCTCGGTGGGGTCTCCGATGAGCATCGGTTCGTCTGTTGCGAAATCTACCGTCGCATCGCAGCAGAGGGTGGCATAGCGTAAGAGGTTTTGAATGGAGGGCGAGTTTTCAGCAGTTATCGGTTCCAAGGCATTGGTCTTTGCTGTGTATGCCTTGGTCACGGTCATCCTGTTCTGTGTGAGGGTTCCTGTCTTGTCCGAGCAGATGACCGAGGCGCTTCCCAAGGTTTCCACAGCAGGGAGGGTGCGTATGATCGCATTGCTTTTGACCATGCGCTGAACCCCAATGGCCAATATTACCGTAACGATGGCAGGCAAGCCTTCTGGGATTGCCGAGACCGCAAGGGAGATTGCAATAAGAAATATCTCCCTGATGGGCATTTTGTCGATGAGCCCAATGACGAAGATGACTGTGCAGGCTACGATGGCGGCTATGCCCAGCTTCTTACCCAAGGAAGAGAGCTTGAGCTGTAGGGGAGTCGCTTGTTCCTCTTCATTTTCCATCAGGCGGGCTATCTTGCCGATTTCACTCTCTGATCCTGTTGCGGTGACCACAGCCTTGGCCGTGCCCCCAAGGATGGGGCACCCTGAGAAGATCATGGTGAAACGGTCCCCTAGGGGGGCGTTTTCAGCTACAAGGGCCTCACTGTCTTTTACTACCGGCAGCGATTCCCCTGTAAGGGCAGACTCATCGCACAGGAGGTTGGCGCTGCTTAGTATCCTTGCATCGGATGGGGGTATGTCCCCAGCCTCCAAGGTGATAATATCACCTTTCACCAGAGCCCAGGCTTCAATGACCTCTTCACTTCCATCTCGGGTTACCCTGGCATGAACAGTGGTAATGCTTTTGAGCGCATCAAGGGCTTTTTCCGCCTTGTTTTCCTGTGCCACACCTAAAATTGCATTGAGGGTGACGATCAGTAGGATCAGAAGTGGTTCGAAAAACCCCGATCCCTCATGCACCGCCAAGCCAAAAGAGATGGCGGCAGCTCCGATAAGGATGAGTATCATAGTATCCTTGAACTGCAGGAGGAACCGTTTGATGGTGCTTTTTTTAGGTTTCTCCTTGAGCTTGTTTGGTCCGTCTTTCTCCAGCCTGATTGCGGCCTCTTGGGAAGTGAGACCCGTTTTGGGGTTTGTCTTGAGGGCGTTCAGTATATCGGCAATTGGTTTATGATGAGCTTGCATAGTATTCCTTTACGGTGATGCTGTATCGAGAAATTATCGCATATCTTGTAGACCATTGGTACCCTGCTATGACTAAAACAGGGAAAGCTCAACTCTAAAATATTGCATCAGATCTCTCAGATATCTATACTGAAGAACATGAAGAAGAAAATCCTTATTGCCATCCTAATACTTATTGTCCTTCTAGGTGGTGCCCTGTTGCTATTCCTTAATCAGGAAGCTCCAGCCAATTCTATAAACTTTGAAGCGATGGAATCGGATGCATTGGTCCGTGTTTCTGAAAACAAGGATGTCATCATCTTTGAACCGACTACAATGAAAAGCCACAAAGCTCTGGTCTACTATCAGGGAGCCAATGTCGCACCTGAGAGCTTTGCCTATGCGGCAAGAAAGATCGCAGAGGCAGGCATCCACGTATTCCTGGTCAAGATGCCTTTCTCCCTCGCTATCTTTGATATAGGGGCTGCCTATTCCTATCCCGAGCAGTATCCTGAGATAGAGAGCTGGGCCTTAGGTGGATTCTCCCTAGGAGGCAGCAGTGCATCCTTTGCCCTGGCAAACAAAGAGAGCCGCTACGAAGCTTTGGTCTTGTATGCCTCCTATACGGATGAGAAACACTCACTGAAGGATAAGGCCCTCAAGGTTCTCTCCATAAGCGGCTCCAACGACGGTCTTGCCACCCCACAAGACATTGAAAAGAGCAAGACCCTTCTTCCTGCCGATACCACATATCTGGTTATCCCAGGGGGAAACCATACCCAGTTTGCCCTCTACGGAAATGGAAAAATACAGAAAGGGGATAACAAGGCCTCTCTGTCTGCAATGGAACAACAGAGGATAGTTATAGATGCTACAGTGAATTTCTTGTTGTAGGACTAGCTGATAGGCTTTCTCCTAGCCTTACGGTCAAGGCCCATGTGCTCCTGGTTGCTATTCCATTGCAAAGAGATAAAAAGTCTTCATCACATGACTTATCACCTAGTTTTCTACATTTCTCTCTCTTCTCATGGTATTGTTCTTATGTCATAGTGATTAGAGACTGCATGTTTACTTTCGTTTGGCACTCTTTTTTCTGAAAGGGATGGGTTAGTGTGAGGTTACATTCTAAAGACATTACAGGTATTGGTAAAACAACACTCTTTTTTGTTGTTCCACTGGTGGTCCTGTTTCTTGTGATTTTTTCTTTCTATGAAAAATCCTTGGAACAACAAGCCTCGCTCTTGCTCCAAACCGAACAGGAGAAAGGTTGTGCTATAATTACTACCCAATTGGAAGCAGTTTTCTCACAGTTTGTCTCTGATCTTCTTTTGGTTTTTGATTCAGCGGAATTTTCCCGATATGTCGAAGATTCAGGGCAATATAACCGCACTGAGCTTGAACAGCTCTTCTTGCGCATTGCCAATAAGAAAGATTATATAAACCACATCCGCCTCCTCGATGCTTCAGGTATGGAGGTAATAAAGGTAGCCCATTTCCCAAACACTTCTGCAGCTCTGTCAGGCCCCTCCTCTCTCATAGATCGTAGTGATACCGAGTTATTCGCTTTTGGGCAGAGCCATGATGCCAATACAATGTATATTTCTCCGATAGGTCTGGAGAGTCGCCAAAGCTTTGAGGATGCGCACATCGGACCTGCAATGATTCTTGCCCTCCCTGCCTACGATAAGAAGGGAGAGTTCTTTGGACTGGTCATCGTCGACTACGATGCGTGCTTCCTGCTCTCCTTCCTTCGTGACTATCAAACTACTATGACAAAGGATATTATCTTTGGATTGGTAGCCAACAATGGAGAATGGATACATCGAGGTGGTCAGCCATGTTCAGAATTTATCTATGAGGGACAGGATGAACCTTCCTTGTTCCTTGAAGCACCGGAGTTGGAATCCCATATTTTTTCTGGTGATTCAGGCTTGTATGTCTCGGCAGAAAAATCGTATGAGTATCAGGCGGTTATGCCTAAGGCTACCCAAAATTTGTCCTGGTATCCTGATACAGGGCGGCTGTGGACTGTTGTCAGCTATTATAATTTGGTTGGACTGCCCGAACTGAGTCAGAACTTGCTGTTGCTGCAACCTGCTTTAAAGTGGTGGATTGCTTCCCTGATATTTTTGGCGGGTCTTATTGTTGTATTCTTCCTTCAGCTTCGCATGGCCGATCAGTTACAGTTGCAGGTAAGCTCCCTCATCTCTGAATACTCTGGAAATGGAATTGTAATAGTTGATGAGAAGCAGTACATAACATTCTGTAATCATGCATTTGAAGTGCTTTGTGGGTATTCTCAAGATGAATTGATAGGCAAGAGTACACAAAAATTCTTACTGTGTGATAATACTCCTCATGAAAGGATTATAAGAAGAAGTGGTGTGCCTATAAGTAGGCCAGTGTGGGTACACCACCGAAATGGCAACCAATTCCTGACAAATCGAACACAGACAAGTGCAAAGACTAAAAGTCGAACAAAGGCATATTCGGTTGAAGTCTATAGCAATTCTGCTTGGAAGGTTTCTGAGTTTGTTGACTATGTTGGTGAGTACCAGGTTGAACTGCCTCAATTTTTGCTCACTGAATGCGCAGAAAAGGATGGGACTTGTTACTGCTTGCTGATAAACCTAAAACATCACACGTCAAGCAACTCTCACTACTCACTGGTAGAGGAGAGTGAGTTTTCAATTGCCTTGAGTCATTTCATAGCTTCAGTACTGGGGAAAGATGAACCTGTATATGCGTTCTCTGCTGATACGTATGCACTTCTGTTTTTTGATGATGGAAAGGTTTTGCTAAAGAAACGGGTAGACATCTTACTTAAGGGGATAGAGCAGCATTGTGCAAACAATTTGAAGTTTGAACATGTTCAGGCTATGTGTGGGGTTTCACAGTATAGTGGTGAAGACATGTCCATTCAAACCCTGCTGATACAAGCCTCTATGGCAATTAAGATGGTAGAGGACATACAGAAATGTAACTGTTTGTTTTTCGATGCGAATGTGCATAATCAGTATTTGCGCAAGCAAGCGATTCTTGCTGCAATTCCAGAGGCTTTCAAGTCCTCTTCCCTCAAGCTATATTATCAGCCTCTGGTTGATGTCGCAAGCGGGAAGATCCTTGGTGCTGAAGCGCTGATACGGTGGACTCATCCCGAATTGGGGTTCATAGCACCTGATGAATTCATCCCGCTGATGGAGAAGCATCATATGATCGCTTTGTTGGGAGAGTTTGTGATTCGAACGGCAATAGGGTTCCTCAAAACAAACCAGGACTTCATCCTTAGGATTGAACCCAACTTCTCCTTAGCTATCAATCTCAGCCCAGAGGAATTTGCTAACCCATCTATCATTGATCTTATTGGAAATGAGTTGCAGCAACAGGGGGTAGACCCCTCATTGCTCTCCATAGAGCTGACAGAAAGAACTGCCGTTGAGAGCTTGCAGACCACGGGAAAGCTTATGGAGCGACTCCATCAGATTGGGGTAGGCATCTCCATTGATGATTTTGGTACCGGATTTTCCTCACTTTCCTATCTATTGGAGTTCTCCATCGACAAACTTAAGATCGACCGTTCCTTTATTGCAAACTATCCCGATTCTGATGCTATAGCCATCTATAAGACAGTGCTGATGCTTGCCAAGGAGCTTGACATCACCGTTGTAGCTGAAGGGGTGGAGACAGAGGAGCAACTGCAATTTCTCAAAGAGGTCGTATGCAACCAGTATCAGGGCTTCCTCTTTTCCAAGGCTGTGCCGGAATCTGAGTTCTTAAAGCAGTTAGGAAGGGTAAGCAATCCGTATTGACGGTTCAAATATAGCCGCCATGGGCTTTCTTTTCATTCAAACACCCTGAAATCTCCTGCTATTACACTCTTAGGGAATCTAGTACCATGTGAGCTATGTAGTATAACATTCCGATCGGAAGCCAAAGTGCTGTTCTCCTTGAAGGTTGTAGTGCATAAGGAGGGTATTGGTTATGGAAAACAGTGGTAAGAGGGACATCCTAGCCGTTGCATTTGATTATGGTGGGGTCTTGGCCTATTTTATCGATAAGGAAACCATATGTAAGATGGCAGATGTGGCTCAAGTCGATTATAGCACTTTTGATTCCGGTATGTGGAAATTCCGTGAAGAGCTAGATTCAGGTGAATACGATACAATTCGTTACTGGACGCAGGTCCTGGCCTACTGTGAATCTCCCTTACCTCGACAGGCCATCATAGATACTCTGACGGAGATGGACCTCAAGGGGTTTTCAAGGATGAATCAGGGTCTTCTCTGTTGGGCTAAAACGTTGAAAGCTAATGGCTTTGGTACCTGTATCATCTCTAACATGTCGGAACAAACATACCAGAGACTGATAGAACCACAGCAGTGGATGCAGTATTTCGATGATGCGTTCATTTCTGGTATAATAGGCATTAACAAACCAGATCGGAGAATATTCAATCATGCTATTGAGCGTATGCACCTTTCAGGATCTGAAATTCTTTTTCTTGATGATTTGAGCCACAATGTAGAGAGTGCTCAAGAAGCGGGGCTAAACGCCCTAGTATTCTCCAATACCCATACATTGGCCGAAGACTTGAGAACTCTCTTTCCTAACCTGCCGTTGGAAGGATTGGTTTGCTCAGATATCTAACCCAAGCGTATGTAGGGTAGAGCTGAAGGCCAAATTCAAAAGATTAGGACGCAAAAAAGGGAACCCTTGCAGGTTCCCTCTTTGCTAGATCGTCCGAGGACTAGTAGCGGTTGTTATTGTAAGACGGGCGAGGTTTTGCAATGGCTTCGTTAACGCGGAGGTTACGGCCATCGATTTCCTTACCGTCGAGCTGTGAGATAGCGGCTTCTGCAGCAGAATCCTCTTCCATCTCTACGAAACCGAAGCCCTTAGGACGACGAGTCTCGCGGTCAATGATGATATTAGCAGACAGCACGTTACCGTACTGTGCGAACAGGTCCCGAAGTTCTTCTTCGGAGGTGTTGTAACTCATGTTACCAACGTAAATTTTCTTTGCCATTAAAAGCATCCTTTACAGGCTTTGCCTGTATTCATAATTTCGCTCTATTTGGCGCAGTCTCGAACTTTTTTGCCTGTCTGCTGGAGGATTCAGTAAAGAATGCATACATACTTAAGATAGGAAAACGGACTAGCTGCAACTCAAAAAACTAAAGCAACTGCATACTATCATGACCACTACATAATGTCAATCTCGGTATACTGACTACTTGCAAATCATTGTGATTTTCTTGATATTTTTGATAAAAACCTTGGCAATGTGCGAAAAATCTAAGCAAATAGCAACAATTTTATGGTTTTTACCTATGGAATTAGAGTATCAGACTCTTTTTGAGAAAGATTTCATTTCTCCTGGATCATCGCCAGGACTGCTGCTAAGATATTCACCAGAGGGGATAAGCAATGAAACACATAGAGGTGGCGGCTGCGGTTATCATACAGGACAACAAGGTATTTGCAGCCCAGCGTGGGGATGGTGGAGAACTTGCAAGGAAATGGGAGTTTCCCGGTGGAAAGCTTGAAATCGGCGAACGAGGTGAAGATGCCATCATAAGGGAGATCTTTGAAGAGCTTGAGACTGAGATTTTAGTTACAAGGCACTTGGTCAGTGTTGAACACAAGTACAAAACCTTCTCTGTAACCCTCCATGGGTATCTGTGCGATATCGTACAGGGAGAGCTTGTTCTCAATGAACACTTGGATGCGAAGTGGTTGGGGAAAGATCAACTCGATTCTGTTCCTTGGGCTGAAGCCGACCTGCCTATCGTCAGGGCGGTTTCTGCCTTATTGGAGCAGAGATGAAGCAAAGCGTATCAGACTTGCTTCCTGAAAGCATCAGGACGGGGTTTATCAACTCCTCCATTGGATCCTCTGGAGAATTTCGTCCACATCTTGTTCTGAACGATCCTCCGAGAAGCAAGGTGCTCACCACCTTGCCCAAGGAGCTTGACAGCTGCACTTCCTTTGAGTTCTCAGTAGCCTTCATCACTGCAGGAGGCTTGGCAATGTTGCAGCAAGGCCTTCATGATGCAGCTGCTAGGGGAGTCAAAGGGAAGATTCTCACCTCAGACTACCTTAACTTTACCGACCCCAATGCTATCGAACATCTTATGACCAGGTTTCCCAATATAGAAGTACGTGTCTACAGCCAAAAATCCTTCCATGCCAAAGGGTACCTATTTCATCACAATGATAAGGGATACTCATCCCTCGTCTTGGGAAGCTCCAACATCACCCACGGTGCGCTTGCAACCAATAGGGAGTGGAATGTGCATCTGGTCTCCCTTTCAGAGGGAGAGCTGCTGCAGAAGACCCAAGAGGAGTTCGCCCTAGCCTGGGCTGAGTCCTTTGTGGTAAGCCCTGCTTGGCTGGCACAATACAGAAAAATCCATGAGAGCTATGCGAGAAACTCAGGCTTTATACCTGTTGTCGGTGGAGAGCCAATACCTGACAGGGAATACAGGGAAGAGGAGATAGTTCCCAACTATATGCAAGGTGAAGCCTTGTCAGCCCTCGATGAGCTTCGCTTTCAGGGTGAGTCCAAGGCTTTGCTCATATCAGCTACAGGAACGGGGAAAACCTTTCTTGCAGCCTTCGATGTGGAAGCTCAAAGACCTAAGCGCTTCCTGTTTGTAGTGCATAGGCAACAGATAGCACAAGAGGCAATGCGCAGTTTTCAGCAAATATTGGGTAAGGATATCTCCTGTGGTCTGTTGGGGGGAGGCTCTTCAGAAGTTGAAGTGCAGTATCTTTTCTCCATGATCCAGACCCTTTCAAAGGATGATGTGCTCAATTCCTTCTCTCCAGATCATTTTGACTATATCGTCGTGGATGAGGTCCATAGGGGGGGAGCCTCATCCTATCGCAAGGTCATAAGCTATTTCAAACCTGCCTTCCTGTTGGGTATGACAGCTACCCCCGAACGTACCGATGACTTTGATATCTACACTCTCTTTGACCATAATATTGCCTATGAGATCAGGCTGAACCAGGCTTTGGAAGCTGATTTGCTCTGTCCTTTCCACTACTACGGCATAGCAGAGTTGAGTGTGGATGATGAAAGCTTAGAGGACCTCTCTCGTTTCTCCTCATTGGAGATTGATTCGAGGATCAGGAACATCAAGCAGATGCTCGATCGCTACAGCATTGGGACCTTTCGTCGTCGTGGCTTGATATTCTGTAGTCGTAATGAGGAGGCACTGCATATCTCCGAAGGACTCAATGCCTTGGGCCTGAAAACCCTTGCCTTAAGCGGTGCTGACTCAGCCCTTTCCAGGGATGATGCCTTTGCCAGGCTGGAGATGGATGAAGGGCAGGGTATGCTTGAATACTTGGTTACCGTGGACATTTTCAACGAGGGGGTTGATATCCCCTCCCTCAATCAAGTGGTCATGATCAGGCCCACCCAGTCGGCTATCATATTTGTCCAGCAGTTGGGCAGAGGACTTCGCAAGTATCCCGGAAAAGAGTATCTCACTGTATTGGATTTTATAGCGAATTACTCAAATAACTATATGATTCCAATAGCACTCTATGGGGACAACAGCTATAAGAAAGATACCCTACGAAGGTTTGTCAGCGGGGGGAGTCTGAGTATACAGGGCTCTTCCACGGTCAACTTTGACAAAATAGCCAAAGAGAGAATCTACGCGTCCATCAATGCAGCATCCTTCCAGAAAAAGAGTCTTCTCAAAGATGAGTTCATGAAGGTGCGTTCTAAAGTGGGCAGGATCCCTACCATGATGGACTTTGTGCGGTTGCATGCGATTACGCCTTTGGCTTTCATTGAGTATTCCAAGAACTACTACCAGTTCAAGAGTTGTATAGGGCTCGACGGACATACGGAGCTTTCTCCCTTACATCTGAAAAGTCTCAATTTTCTCTCAATAGTACTCTGCAATGGGCTTCGCCCCTATGAGGCGATGATAGTATCCGCCTTACTGCGAAAACAAGCATCCTTGAGTGTAGAAAGCCTTCAGGAGCAGGTGTTGGGCACCTATGGATTTTCTGCCAGTGAAACGTCGATACTCTCTTCCATTGCACTATTACAGGGAGGATTCTTCCAGAAAGCACGGGTTGCGGCTTTTGGAGAGCTTTCGTATTGCGTCTGGGAACAAGGATCATTAGTTCCGACTAAGGCCTTCCTCACCTTGTTGAACAATGATGCATACAGAAAAGAGGTTGATGATATCCTTTCCCTTGGGGAGTCTGAGTACAGACAACACTACTTGGAGGGCAGGGGGGAACACGACCTGGTGTTGTATCAGAAGTATACCCGCCAGGAGGTGTGCCGCCTGCTTGCTTGGGAGAAAGACGAATCAGCAACAATCTATGGGTATAAGGTTCATAAGGCAACGAGTACCTGTCCAGTCTTTGTGACCTATCATAAGGACAGGGAAAACATTGATGCGAGTATCGATTACCATGATAAGTTCCTTTCAAGGGACCTTTTTCAATGGGAGACCCGTAACAGTGTCCGTATTAATTCCACAGAGCCCCGATACATACGAGGGGAAGAGGGACCGCTAGAGACACTCCTGTTTGTGCAGAAGAGCAATGATGAGGGTAGGGCCTTCTATTATATGGGAGAGATGCATTTTATATCCAATGAGCAGAGGACCAAGACCAGCAATAAGGGTAAGATTCTGCCTGTTGTAGAGATGCTCTTCAGGATACAGCCCAGCATACAACAGGATTTGTACTCCTATATACTTGAGGAGGTAGCCCCAGATCCTGAGGAATCAGCCGTATAGAAGTGTTTAGTATCGTAGGGGCGAAGTCATGCTTTGTATAGGAAAATACCCTTATCGCTCTCTTGACGAATGGCCTGCCCTGTATGATTCTATAGATAGGATATGACACATACCAAAAGAATGAAAAGTGAATGGTCTCGATATCCTTTGGCTGTTGTTCGTAACAGGCAAAACTTTTTCGATCCATGTTGGTTATGGCAAAAGGAGAGAAATGTGAATAAGAAACGTGAAACTATCAGAAAGCCCGTCGACCGTGAAGTAACCCCTGAATGGGATGATCAGGATAGGCATGTGCCTCCCAATACAACCAAGAATGGCAAGCGCCGTTCTGAAGAAAAGGATATGATCCTTGATAAGGATCGTGATTGATCTTTTGCACTCACGTATTTTCCCCCATGCACTTCTTGTGTGTGGGGGCTTCTCTATTATTGGGGGCAGGTAGCCTCTGCAATATTACTGGTTGCATACTCAACCTTGACTTTGGGAATGGTCTGGGTGTAGATGGTCCTTCCGTTCTGGTCCTGGAATGCCACTTGTAGCGTGTACTCTCCCGGTTCAAGATCTACAGAGCCAACCCATGCTGTAGCAGGCAGGAAATGGGATGATCGCACATCAGCGGACTCACTGGCATAGTTGGCCAGTTTCAATAACCAGCCTAAAACTTCTTCGCCTACTGTGGGCTCCTTGTCCTGAGCGATAGCACTGTCATAGATAGCTATTCCCAAAGCCTTCAGTGTTGAGCGGATCACCGCTTTTACGCGGGCTAGGGAGGAGGAGGCCTTGAAGGTTTCTATGGCAATGGAACTCAGGCTCTCTATTTTTTCCAGCGGGAAGCTGGTGCCATCCTCTAAGGATGCTACCACCTGTTGGATGGGTGAATATCTAGCCACCAGTATAGGATAAGCTATCTTGGCGAAGTTGTTTCTTGAAACATATATAGAATCTACCACTTCCCGTTTTTGGGGAGACAAGCCATTGAACGCGACCAAGTTGAGTCTGGCTTGTTGTTCCGGGATTGGTTCGGCTTCCAGTTTGAGGGAGGATGGAACTGCAAAAGGATAGAGGGTAGGCTGGGTCTCAAATGAGTGTTCTATCTGGCTAAGGGCGTATCTAAACAGATTGTCATCACCAATTCCCCTTGCAACGACCATACTCAGATAGTTTGCTAAGGCTGAGGAGGAAAAGGCCATGGAGTGGGTACTCATGTCGATGTTTTCAACGCCTTTGTCATCAGCATACTTGGTGACTTTCTTTGCTTGTGTCTCATATTTCTGTTTTAGGAAGGCCTGTTTTTCTATCGAGCGGTTTAGCTCGACAAGGGCCGACTCCTCTTGCCCAAGATGCAGATAGTTCAGAGCTTTGAATACATTAAGGTAGATGTCCTCATATGCCTCACCCTGATAGTCACGGGTATTGTCATTGACGATGAAGGATGCAATGTTTGCAGTGACGCTCTCTGTATAAGCTTCTTGGATTTTTCTCTCAGATGAGGTGAGTTGTGTATTGGAAAGCTTATATTCACCAGCTAGACGGGATAGCAAGCCTGCATCCATATCCATGATGAGCGAGCCTTGTCGCTTTATTATGGACGCTCTTTTTTCAAGCAAGCTTGCATAGGCTGCAGGGAAGTTGCCTTGTAAGTAGAGGTTTTCAGTATTTGATATATCAATGACAGAGGAACAGCCCCCCAAAATAAAAATCAGTAAAAGTGCGGCCAACCATGCCGTTTTCCTCATATGTCCACCATCCCTGCATACAATACCGTCAATTGTATCATTACTATGAAAAAATGTATCACTGTTGAGAGTCAGATGCAACTAAAACCCATAATATCAGCATATAAAAACTAGCTTAAAGAACGAATTTGGTGTTTTTTTTGGTACACATATTCTCATTTCTGTTGTACTATAAGCATGGCTTGCGTGTAACCCGTTCCTATGGTTTCTTGTTTATGGTGTAGTAGTATTTAATCTTGGGGCTCGAAAGGTCAAACTCTTATGCAGACCTCCTCGGTCTTGGTGTATAATCGATAGTAATGTTGAAAGGGAGTGTATATATGAAAAAGATGGTGCGTCTCAGTATTCTTTTGGTGGTGCTCATCACCTTATTGGCATCCTGCCAGTCCACGGTATCTGTCGATAGGTTATCATCAGACACCGATATAGATCTCAGCGGAAACTGGAATGACACTGATATTCGTCTTGTAGCCTCTTCCTTGGTTAAGGACAGCCTGTCCTCTCCTTGGGTGGATAATTTCAGAATGAAGAAAATGAAGAATCCTGTGGTAATAGTGGGAAGTTTCCTTAACAGAAGCAGTGAACACATCGATACCTCCATTATAGCCAAGCGCTATGAGATGGAGCTTATCAACTCAGGCAAGGTCGACATGGTTGCTGATGTATCCTTCAGGGCAACTGTCCGTGACGAACGCGAGGAGCAGCAGTACTTTTCTAGCGAATCGACAGCGAAAGCCTTAGGTAAGGAGATCGGGGCAGATTACCTGTTGCAGGGGTCTGTCAGGACCAACCTTGACCAGGTAAGCGGAAAGTCTGTAAGGACCTATTACGTCTCTGCCGAGCTAATCGACATTGAGACCAATAAGAAAGTATGGGTCGGAGAGGAGACCATCAAGAAGATGGTCAAGCAGAGCAAATACAAATACTGATATACAAAGAGGTAACTATGAGACAGTTTCGCCAGATATCTCTTATGCTTTTGCTTTTTGTCCTTCTCTTTCTTTCTAGTGGTTGTACCTCTCTGACAACAGGATCTACTCCCCTCTGGCTCGATGAGCTGTATGACAAGCAGTACAGCGAGGATACATACCTCTGTGCAGTAGGTAGTGGTTCATCACGGGAGAAGGCTGTCGATTCCGCTCTCGCTTCGCTTTCACAGGTATTCAACTCCCAGGTACATTCGGTAACCTCCGTCTTCTCCCTTTCCACCGCTAATCATGATGCAACGGGGGATGTGAAGTTCACCGAGCAGTCGGAGATGATGGACCAAGGAACCGTGACATCAAGCACCGACAGGATCGTGGGTGCTGAGGTGGTAAACACCTATACTGATTCCAATGCCCGCACCTATGTAAGAGTGGCCCTGCACCGTAAGAGAACTTCCGATCTCTATCAGAAGGAAATTCAAGAACTCGATAGTTCGATCATGCAGGTGCGTCGACAACTCATCAGTCTCAATGATCCTTTGGAACGCTATTTTACCCTAGCTAAAGCACTGGGCTATGCCAAAAAGCAGCAGAATCTTTTTGATCAGATTCAGGTGCTCTTAAAAAAACCTCAAAATTCAACATTGATCTCCTTGGAACGGGAATTGGCTATAATCGCATCCTCAATACGGGTTGTTGTGAAAGTAGACAGCCTGGAAGGTCATCAGGCGATTTTCTCCGCCTTCTCCCAGAAATTGGTAGAGCTTGGGTTTTCCGTTGTCCCCTTGGATGCTGATCCTACAGCATATTTGGATCTGCAGTACGAGCATATCCCCCTAGAACTCAAAGACAGTCCGTACAAATACTCCCGCTATACACTTTCTGCACAACTCAACAGTGGTAGTTCCACACTTTTTACCTTCCAAAAGAGTGATCGTGAAGCTGCAATGAGCAGCTCTGATGCTCAACAGAAAGCTTTGAACCAGGCAACTACTAAAGCAGTTTCAGAATTTTTTACCCTCTTGCAGGAAACGCTAGGGGCTTCAAATTAAAATAATTTTCGAATTGGAGGTCTTTAATGAAGAAGGTTTTAATCGTACTCGTTGCAGCTCTATTGGTGTTTGGTCTTACTGGATGTGCATCAACAAAAAAAGATGCCAAACCACCAGCTCCTGCTAAAAAAGTGGTTCTTGGGGCCGATGGTATCCCTCAGCCAGATTGGGTCTATAAGACAGTCTCAAGTCAAGATATGCACTTTGAGTCGGGATATGGAATGATGAGCAATAAGCAGAACTCTATTAAGCGAGCAACTGTTGAAGCGAAAAACAAGATTGCAGCTTGGGTAAGCACCTCCGTTAAGGAAGTGGTCATCACGTATGTCAATGATGCCGGTAGTGGAGACAATCGTCAGTCCATGGATGCTATGGAAACCATTAGCCAACAGGTAGCTGAGGCAACTCTTTCTGGTGTTTCTACTGAAGAGATGTGGGTTGATGCAGATGGTGGCGTATGGGTCCTCTGCTCCATTCCCCTTGAAAACGTTCAGAAGAGCTTTGAGCCTGCCGCTGAAGCCGTTGCTGAAGCCTTTGTTGAAAGTGACGCAGCAGCAGCTGCAAATGCCAAGATGAAGGATGCTTTTGCAAACCTCCTGAAAAAGGCAAACTAGTAAGCAATGAGAAAGATATTGCTTGTATGTATGCTCATGCTTTCTCTGATCGGATGCTCCACCACCGGTGGGGTATCAGATCAGGGAGTTGATGATGTGCTTTCTTTCCTTGATTTGAGAAACTATCCCGCAAATGTCTATGTGGGAATATCTGGGCCGTATTCTACCCAGGAGCGTATGGTTGAAGAGGCTATCCTTGCCTGTGCGAAGACCATCCTCCTAGAAAGAGCTCTCTCTATGGACAACACGTTCGTGATGCAGACAAGTAGTAAAAAAGGTCTACTCTCTTTTGCTCAGAAAGAAACGGCCTATTATGATGATACCTCTCTTAAAGAGGTCATAGAA
>CAXYZP010000005.1:0-23596 GCA_964293175.1 uncultured Sphaerochaeta sp. | reverse complement strand
CTTCTTGATGGTTACGGCCTGACTGAAAGTGCCCCTGTAGTTGCAGTCAGAAACCTGAACCATGGTATCAAGCGTACTGTCAGTCCCCTTATAGGTACTGAAGTGAAGATCCTTGATGAGAAGGGCAACGATGTTCCTCCCGGAGCAAAAGGCATCGTCATGGTGCGAGGGCACCAAGTAATGAAGGGCTACTATAATCGTCCTGAATTGACCAAGGCTGTACGTTCCGAAGACGGGTGGCTCAACACCGGAGACCTCGGCGTCTGGACCCACCATGGGGAGTTCTCCCTAGCAGGCCGTGCAAAGGATACCATCGTCTTGTCAGGAGGTGAGAACCTCGAACCTGTCCCCATCGAAGCGAAGATCTGCGAAAGTGAATTTGTGGAAAGCGCGGTGGTATTGGGCCAGGACAAGAAATATCTTGGGGCCTTGGTAGTACTGAATAGGAAGAACATTGAAGAGTACCTTACCAGAGAGCAGATTCCCTATCTTGTTGACAAGCTTGCCGGCATGAAAGAGGTCAGGACCTTGGTTGAAGCCTCCATCAATGAGATAATCAGCGTGAAACATGGATTTAAGAGCTATGAGCATATCAACAGGATCATCATCATCCCCAAGTCTTTTGAGGTGGGGATGGAGTTGAGTGCCAAGCAGGAACTCAAGCGTTTTGAGATTAATAAGCTCTACAAACAGGAGATAGCTCTTCTATTTGCCAGTTAATGCCTCTGGTTAAGATTTACTAGCAGTATATTTTATTAGACAGATAGCGAGAGTAGTGTCAGAAATCTTGCATATTTCCCCTGTGTCCTATACACTTTGACAGTAATATAGACATAGGGGTTCATATGCTTCAGATCATCGGTACAAAGAAATGCAAAGAGACGGCCAAAGCCTTGCGTGCATGCAAGGAACGCTCGTTGCCTTGTCAGTTCGTTAACCTTTCTGAACGATCCCTTTCCGATGGGGAGTGGAATTCCCTGTTCCAATCTATTAGCGTCGAGGATCTTTTGGATACCTCTTCTGCCTACTATACCAAAGAAGGGTACAAATACCGTTCTTTTTCCATACAGGAGGAACTCAAGGAGCACCCTGAGCTCCTGAAGACTCCTATACTCCGCATCAAAGGGCGCGCCCATGCAGGATTTGACCTTTCGATTCTGCTCGAATGGGGATCTCTCTGATGGTCCGTTATGCAGTGCTTGGTAGTGGGTCCAGCGGAAACAGCTACGTATTTTCAGATGGACAGACATCGGTCCTGATCGATCAGGGCTATAGTGGTGTGGAGCTGCAAAGACGGTTGGTTAGCATCGGACTCGATCTCGACTCCGTTGCCGCAGTCTGTGTCACCCATCTCCATCCCGACCATGCCAAGGGCTTGGGAGTCATCTCAAGAAAACTACGGGTTCCCATCTACCTCCATTCTGCGATGGTGGAAAAAGAACCAGTCGTTTTTTCCAAACTCGGCATACCACAAGAGTGCATTGTACTTGTAGAGCCTCTCACGGAATTTACTGTAGGGCCTTTTTCCCTCAGTTGTTTTGTAACAAGCCATGACAGTGGCGGCTCGGTGGGGTGGTGCATCAGCTACGAAAATACGGCCTTGATGGACCTTACCGATACAGGCTGGTATTCGCAAGAGCAGTTGCTGCTTGCCAAAAACAGCAACATTCTCTTTTTGGAGGCCAATTATGATGAGGCTATGCTTCAGAATGGTCCCTATCCCTATTTCCTAAAACAAAGAATTTCTGGCTTGTATGGACATCTTTCCAATGACCAAGCCATGCAGTTCTTACAAGAAAGTGAATTTAATGGAGAGCATGTATATTTTATCCATCTCTCAGGTACCAATAACGAGCCCTCCCTCCTATCCGACATGGCCAGATCTCAAGTGAAGATGCCCTTTACTGTCTGTGAAAAAGGCCGATGTTACGGGGGGAACATGGAGAAAGTATGAGCAAGAAGAAGAAAAACAAGAAATAAGATATCTGGTCCCTTAAGCGTATTAGTAAGCTTAAGAGAGATGATGGTCTTACCATGAAGACAGTCAATGAATACACAATGAACGCCGTAGTGGATTGTGCTGCCTCACGCTATGACAAACATGTTGCTCTTCGCATCTATAATGATGATGAGAGCCTCATCACCTATGCCCAGATGAAAAGCATGAAGGACAGCATTGCTGTCACCCTGCTTGAAGCCGGGTTTGTCCGTGGGGATAAGATAGCCATCCTCGGCGAGAGTTGCCCCACGTGGATAGTTTCCTACTTTGGCATCACCTCCATCGGATGTGTCGCCGTCCCTGTCTTGCCTGATTTCTCCTCCAAGGAAGCATGCGCCATTCTGGAGCACTGCGGGGCAAAAGGTATTGTGGTAAATACCAGGAACTTTGAAAAGGTGATTCCCTTTGTGGCTAAGGACCCCTCCTTTCTTGTAAGGATGGAGGACCTGTTTCATATTCCCGACCCCATCAGCGCTAATCTTGCAGACAAGGATCAGTTTGCCAATGCACCGGGTAGGGACATTACCAGAAGAAAACTGGATAAGAAAGCCCACGAACTACGTGCAACTAGCAAGGCAACGGAAGAAGACCTTGCCTCCCTGATCTACACCAGTGGAACCACCGGTAACAGCAAGGGTGTAATGCTTACCAACAAGAACCTGGTGTGGAATGCTGACATCTCTACCGATGTCTATGTTGACTTCAAGCCCGGTGATCATGTGCTCTCGATCCTGCCCATCGCCCATGTCTATGAATTCACCACCGGCCAGATCCTTGAACTGATGGCTGGTTGTGAGATTACCTTCCTTGGTAAGGCTCCGGCCCCTAGTATTCTTCTTCCGGCTCTTAAGGCCGTGAGACCTAAGCTTCTTATGAGCGTGCCCCTGTTGATGGAGAAAATCTATCGCAGTTCGGTGCTTCCTGTGATGCGAGACAATGAAAAATTGAAACCATGGTTGAAGTTCGGTCCGACCAGGAGGCTCATCTCCAGAATTATCGGACGCAAGCTAAAGGTAACCTTCGGTGGCAAGCTGAAGTTCTTCGGTATTGGCGGAGCCCCTCTGGACAGAGATGTCGAACAATTCCTCGCTGATGCCAAGTTCCCTTATGCGATGGGCTACGGCCTTACCGAGACGAGCCCACTCATAGCAGGAGGACTGCCTACCAAACACTATGTTGGCATGATAGGTCCGCTTGTAGAACATGTGGATGTGCGCCTTGAGAACAAGGACCCTGAAACCGGGGTAGGAGAGATCCTCGTTAAGGGTCCGAACGTTATGCAAGGCTACTACAACAATCCCAAGCTCAACGCTGAGGTCTTCACCGAAGACGGCTATTTCCGTACCGGAGACCTGGGCTTCTTTGACAAGAAAAAGCGTCTTGCCATCAAGGGCCGCACCAAGACCATGATCTTGGGAGCAGGTGGTGAGAATATCTATCCTGAGGTGATCGAAGCTGTCATCAACAACCTGAGCTTTGTCTCAGAGTCCCTCGTTGTTCCTGAAGATGGGGGTCTGATAGCCCTGATCAAGATTGACATAGAGTCCTATGCCCAGAAAATGGCCCTAAATATCAATGATGCGAAAGTGGAGGCCATGGCGTATGTTGCAAAGATCCGCGAGGATGTGAACAAAGAACTTAGTGCCTTCAGTCGTATCAGTACTGCCGAGTTGCACGAAGAGCCTTTCCAGCGAACTCCTACGCAGAAGATCAAACGATTCCTCTATTCGAGAATATCTAGCAACGATGGCTCAAAAGAGAAATAATGGGGTTGAGCCTCCCCTGTGAGGTATGGTATACCTCACAGGAAAGGGTTGGTAATGAATGGCTAATGTAGACATACGAATTAAGAAGACGGAAAGCCTTGCAACTCCAAACGAGCTTGCGACAAGATTTCCGGTCACCGAAGAGACGGCGGCGTTTATCGCCCAAAGCCGAAAGACAGTCAATGATATCATACAAGGAAGGGACCACCGATTGCTTGCAATCGTAGGTCCCTGCTCTCTGCATGACCGAAAGGGTGCTGTCGAATATGCGCGAAAGCTTAAGAAGCTTGCCAAAGAGGTGGAGTCTGAGATGTTCATCGTCATGCGGGCATACTTTGAGAAGCCCCGCACTGTCTTGGGATGGAAGGGCCTTATCCTTGATCCGAGGATGGACGGTTCCTATGATATTGAAGAGGGGATCATCCAAGCCCGCTCATTGCTGCTGGAGATAATCTCATTGGGAGTTCCTGTAGGGTGTGAAGTGCTCGACCCTATCATTCCCCAGTATATAGACGCCTTGATGAGCTGGTCCTCGATCGGGGCCAGGACAACAGAGAGTCAGATCCACCGCAACCTAGCCAGTGGGCTTAGTGTCGCTGTGGGATTCAAGAACAGCACCAGCGGGGATTTGCTCAATGCGATCAACGCCATCAAATGTGCATATAGCCCTGCTTCCTTCATTGGTATGGACTATCTTGGGGCAAGCACGATTTTCAGGACTACAGGCAACGATTGCTGTCACCTCATCCTTCGTGGTGGGGAGCAGAGTCCCAACTACTATGAGGACGATGTGGAGTCTGCACGTATGCTGATGACCAGCAACAGCCTCAATCCTGCTATCATTGTAGACTGCAGCCACGCCAACTCGCGCAAGCACTATGACCGCCAGAAACGGGTGCTTCGCTCGATAGTGGACCAGGTAAGCTGGGGTGAGACCGCCATCAGGGGTTTCATGCTGGAAAGCAATCTTTTTGGTGGTTCGCAGAAGATTCCTGATGACCTTTCACAACTAAAATATGGTGTCTCAGTCACCGATGCTTGTATCGGGTGGGATGAGACCGAACGAATATTGCTGCATGCTTGTGAACTGCTTCGCAAGGCTCGACTTGAGGAGGGCAATGCCCTTCCCCTATAGGAGGTCCGTATGGTTCCGTCAGTATTGGTTGTCTTGGCTGAAGGTTTTGAAGAGATAGAGGCGATCACTCCGATCGACCTGCTCAGAAGAAGTGGTGCGAAGGTTACCGTTGCAGGACTTTCCAGTCTTACCGTCCATGGAGCTCATGGCATTGGTGTAGTCTGTGACAGACTTCTCAGTGAGTGTAACGAGGAGTATGACGCCCTTATCCTTCCAGGAGGGGGCGAAGGTGCTAAAAATCTCGCATCCTCATTTACTGTCCTTGAACTTGCTATCAAGACAAGCCAGAAGGGAGTGGTAGCTGCCATTTGCGCAGCACCTTCGGTAGTCCTTGGCAAGACAGGGCTGTTGGATGGAAGACGGGTCACCGGTTTTCCCGGCAGCGAGTTTGAAGGCCTTGTCCTGGAACATGAAAAAGTAATAACAGACGGGCCTATTATCACCGCTCAGGCAGCAGGCAGTGCTGTAGAGTTTTCATTGGCGATCATAGCTAAGGTCTTTGACGCCGAAACCGCAAAGAAGATAGGTAAACAGATATATCAGTAAGGAGCAATGTTTTGAGCATCATTGGGTTTGATAACGAGAAATATTTACAGGAACAAAAACATTATATCCTGGAGCGTGTGGCGCAGAATGATGGCAAACTCTACCTTGAGTGCGGCGGAAAATTGTTATTCGACTACCATGCATCGCGTGTGCTGCCTGGTTTTGATCCCAATGTGAAGATGCGTGTCTTTCAATCCATGAAAGATCAGATTGATGTCATTATCTGTATTCATGCCGGGGATATCGAAAAGCGCAAGATGCGCAGTGACTTTGGCATCACCTATGATACCGATGTCTTCAAGATGATCGATGACTTTGCAAAATGGGGCCTAGAGGTGACGCGTGTTGTCATTACCCGCTTTGACGAGGAGCCTGGTGCCATACAGTTCAAGAACCTTCTCCAGCAGCGTGGCATTACTGTCTATACCCACCATGCGACCCGTGGCTACCCCAACAATGTAGAGCTTATCGTAAGTGACGAGGGCTATGGGGCAAACCCCTACATACCCACTGAGAAGCCGGTTGTCATTTTCACTGCCCCCGGTCCCGGTTCTGGCAAGCTAGGGACCTGTCTCTCGCAGATGTACCATGACCATAAGGCAGGCAGAAAAAGTGGGTATTCAAAGTTTGAGACCTTCCCCATCTGGAACCTACCCATCGACCATCCGGTCAATATCGCATATGAGAGCGCCACAGCTGACATCGGAGACCAGATCCTCATCGATCATTTCCATGTCAGTGCCTATAACCAGATTACAGTAAACTACTCACGCGATCTTGAGGCTTATCCTCTTCTGAAGCGTATTCTGCAGAAGATTACCGGAGAGGATTGCATCTATAAGAGCCCCACTGATATGGGAGTCAATCGCTGTGGTTTTGGCATCATCGATGATGAGGTAGTTCGTAAGGCCGGACAGCAGGAAATAATCAGGCGCTATTATCGTGCGGCCTGTGAGTATGTGCAAGGAATTGGTACCAAAGATACAGTTGAGCGCAGCCGCTCGATTATGGCCAGCGCCAAGCTTTCCTTTGATGATCGCGAGGTGGTCCCTTCCGCCATGAAGGCCTTGGAAGACGGAATCCGTCGTAATAAGGGTCTCAATGGCATTGTCTGTGCAGCTGCAATACAGCTTCCTGATGGAAGGATCGTCACAGGATGCAACTCTCCTCTGATGCATGCTTCTTCAGCCTTGATCCTCAATGCGGTAAAAGTTATGGCCGGAATCGACCATGAAATTGACCTCATATCGCCTGCCATCATGCAGTCGGTGACGGAGATGAAGCGAGATGTGCTCAAGGGAAGGGGAGTTAGCCTCAACCTTGACGAGGTACTGATATGCCTCGCCATGAGCTGTGCGATCAGCTCTGATGCGAAGAAGGCAGCGGATGTGCTTCCCCTCTTGCGTGGTTGTGAGGTGCATATGACGCATATTCCGTCCTCTGGAGACTCTTCGGGCCTCAGAAAGCTCGTGCTCAATGTCACCAGTGATCCCAAGTTTCCCACGTCAAATCTTTATAATCCTGCGTAAGGGTCATAGCCCCCTTAGCCCAGATACTGGGCTATGAGGGGCAACACTCCCAATACGGCAAGAATTCTGAAGGTATGCATCAGCACTATCTTTGGTGTTTCAAGGCCCAGCTCATCGCTGATGAGCCCCATCTCGGTGATCCCTCCCGGAGTTGCCGAGAAAATCGCTGTTCCCCAGTTGAGGTGACAGACCTTATACAGTACAAAGGCTGTAAGAAATGCCATGACAAATAGTTCCACTAGCAAAATGAGGGCCGGAAGCAGCAGGATACTACCTTCTGTGAGTGTCTGGAAGGTCACTTTGCTGCCGATGTAACACCCCGCAAAGATCTGCACCAACGGTTTCAACTGTGCTGGGTAGGCCGCGTTATCAGTTGCGAGGTTAAGCAGGGCAATGGCGAATATCGAGCCCAGGATAGCCCCAGCCGGAATACCCACCATGACAAACACGACTCCTCCTACAAAGGCTGTGCCCACAGTTATAAGATATCTCAGGTACTGTTGCTTGGTGTTCTTTCCTTTTTTGCTTTCTTTGGCTGTGTGTATTTCTTCAGAGGCAATGACCCTTTCCGAGGGGGGTAACATCTTTCGTATCATGGGAGGGAAGATGATGATGACAGAGATCAGCCTGAAGAGCTGTAGGAGAGCCACATGTTCCATTATGGCACCAAAGTCTGCAGCAACCAGGGCAAGGTCAGAGACTCCTCCCGGGGCACAGGCAAAAAACGAGGTCATGAAAGATAGGGTGGTGAGGCTGCTCATCAGATAGGCAAAGCCCAGATTGATGGTAAGCAGCATGACAACCAGGATGATCACAGGCAGAACCATTGTCTTGAGTGTCTTGATGTCTGCTTGGGTGAAGCGGGTTCCTATGACCATCCCTGAGAGTATCTGGATGCCGAGGCGCAAATCCGTGGGATAGGTTGGGATGACCGGGTAGATCGCATTGAAAACCATAGCTGCCAGGAGCGATCCGATAAGGGCCCCTGCAGGGATGCGCATGCGTCTGGCCAGCAGGCCGCCAACACTTCCTGCAAGATGGAGAAACAGCAGATAAACTATGGTCATCTGAATGTTCCCAGTAGGACTGTCGGGGTTACGCTATGTTGTGTATATGAATCTCTCATGGTTTCTGCCTTAGTATATAGTGGGTAGATTGTAACATGTTTTGCATTTGGCTTCTATGAAGAAAAAGTTTCTCGTGTCTCTCATCTGTATGTATTACCTGTAAAACGGTGGTATATATAAAAAAATCAATGATTTTAGTGTGAATTGTGCAGTTCGTCGCTCTCAGTGTGAACCTATTCTTGACGAGTGGGCTAAGTACTGGTACCTTCTAGGTATGAAATTATCTACAAAAGGTCGTTATTCCTTGGAGACTATGGTCTATCTGGCTACCTGCAGAGGGAATTGTAGTATCCGCTCGATCAGTGAGGCTACCGGCATAAGCAGCGGGTACCTTGAGCAGCTCATGATCCCCTTGAAGAAGCATAGCCTTGTTGAATCTGAACGAGGTGTTCAGGGTGGTTATCGTATTGCAAGAAAAGATATTACCTGTGGTGAAGTGCTTTCCGCAAGTGAAGGGCATTTTACCCCGACACCCTGTGAGGATTGTCTTCAGAGCGATTCATGCAAGACCCATCAGATATGGTCGATGTTACAAGATACCGTCAGTGATTATTCCAATGAGATATTGATTGAGGATCTAGCTTCGCACCTGATAGAATCTGAAGCTGGAGGTGGAATTTGAAAGTATCAACGCGTGGACGATACGGTCTGAGGTTGCTTGTGGACCTTGCGGAACACACCAGTGATCAGCCCGTAGCCCTTTCACAGGTCGCTGCCCGACAGGGCTTGAGCGAGAAATATCTGCAGCAGGTTGCCTTGTTGCTTACTCGTGGGGGGTACCTCAACTCCGTGAAAGGTGCCGGTGGAGGGTATCTGCTGAGCAGGAATACTGACCAAATTCTCATATATGATGTCTTTGACCTTCTTGAGGGTAATATAGCTTTTACTGAAATTCCTCAAAAAGAGGAGACAGCAATCCAACGTTGTCTTCGTGTCCACTTCTTCCAGAAGTTAGATGAAAAGGTGTTGGAAACCTTTGAGGGTGTCACCCTGGCTGATGTGACCAAAGCAGAGTGGTTCACCTACATAATCTGATGATTTGGGGTGTTGACAAAGATAGATGTTTTTATTACATTATAACCCTATAGGAATACTATGATATTAAAAATAGTCATTCCTTATCAAGGAGAACACAATGAATGCACATATTTATGAGAATATAACTGAAAAGATTGGCAATACCCCCCTGATTAAAATCAATCGCCTCAATGAGGGCTATGCGACCATCCTTGCTAAAGTGGAGAGTTTCAACCCGCTTTCCAGTGTGAAGGACCGTATTGCCCTTGCAATGGTAGAAGGAGCTGAAAAAGCCGGTCTGCTCAAGGAAGGGTCGGTTATAATCGAACCTACCAGCGGTAATACCGGAGTAGGGCTTGCCTATATAGCAGCGGTAAAGGGCTACAGGATTATCATCACCATGCCTGAGACCATGAGTATCGAGAGACGCAAGTTGCTTGTAGCTTTGGGTTCTGAACTGGTGCTCACCGACGGATCGATGGGCATGAAAGGTGCGATCGCAAAGGCAGAGGAGCTCGCTCTCACCATCCCCAACTCCTTCATCCCTGCACAGTTTGACAATATGGATAATGTAAGGGCTCATTATGAGCATACAGGGCCTGAGATCTGGGAAGATAGTGGGCATAAGGTAGATATCTTCATTGCAGGAGTAGGAACCGGCGGAACCGTCACAGGTGTTGGCCGTTATCTTAAGGAACAGAATCCCCAGGCCCTTATTGTTGCTGTGGAGCCTGTCACCAGTCCTGTTCTCTCCCTAGGTCATGGGGGTCCGCACAAGATACAAGGCATAGGGGCGGGGTTTGTCCCCTCTATTCTCGATACTGAAATCATTGACGAGATATATACCGTCGAAGATGCAAAATCCGGGGAGCGTGCAAGGCAGGCCGCCAAGACCGAAGGGCTTCTCGTCGGTATCTCAAGTGGTGCCGCCTTGGATGCTGCCCTAGCGTACTCAGCCAAGAAGGAACATGAGGGCAAGACCATAGTGGTGTTGCTTCCTGATACAGGGGAGAGATATCTTTCTACTTGGCTTTTCTCTGAAGTGTAGTGGCTGTTTCCTCATCTGGCCAAATACCAATGAATTGAATGCATACTAAAAAACTCACACACCAAACGGGAGGCTTCAGGCCTTCCGTTTGGTATAGAAAAACATCAGCGCTGCCATTGTTGTCACAATGAGGTAGCCACCGATACTTGTCGCATCGGGATATTCTGAGAAGACTAAAATGGACAGCAGAGACGCGAACAGTATCTGAGTGTAGTCGTACACCGATATTTCCTTTGCAGGCGCGTAAGAGTACGCCTTGGTGATACTGAACTGTCCTCCTGCTGCACTGACCCCTGCTAGGAGCAAGAATATACCTTGGGATACTTGCATGCTCTGGTGGTCAGCTATGACAAAGGGGAAGATTATCAAAGTGGAAAATAGGGAAAAGAAGGCTACGATTACAGGACCCGGTACATTACGGTTGCCCAGTTCCCTCACACAGGTGTAGGCAGCTCCTGCCCCGAGGCCTCCCAAGACACCTATGAGATAGGGGAACAGCTCGGTGTTGCTGAAGGAAGGTTTCACCACGAGCGAAGCCCCAAGGAAAGCCCCTGCCACAAGGAGCATCTGTACCACCGTAACCTTCTCCTTGAGAAATATACGGCTGAAAATGATGACAAAGAAGGGTGCGAGCTTGTTGAGTATGGTGGCGTCACTGAGGATGAGGTGGTCCACTGCATAGAAGTTGGCCACTAGGCCGATAGTACCGCCAAGTGCCCGTAGCAGGAGGACAGGAAAATCCTGTTTCTTCCAGGTGAAACGGGTTTTAGTCTTTCCAAGAATTATGAGCGCTATGCACAAGGCGATGGTATTACGGAACAGAGCCTTTTGCATGGTGGGCAGAGGCCCTGCAAGTTTGATGAAGAGCATTACCAGTGCAAAGAAAAATCCGCTTAATAAAATGTAGAGTACGCCCAGTTGCTTGTTATGCATACCGGCCATGCTACCACATAAAGTTTATGGATGTCATCTTGTATCCTTGGACAGTTATGGTACCATAAGGTATGAGAGAATTTTTGAGGTACCCGATACTACAGGCAGCGCGAACAGCGAAATCCCTACGTCTGATGAGTGAGCACGATCTGCATCGGATGGGGATATTGCATATCCAGCATCACCTCATCGCTGAGGGATATGAGATTCTCTTTTGCAACGATGATCTCGGTCGATATCCCCAACTAAAGGCATATCGTGAGGATGAGGCTTTGCTCTGGGTTGTGGTGCACTCTGCAATGTATCCTGATGAGCCGAGTCTGCCGAAGATGATGGCAAAGGTCCTGTTGGATCATGCATCGGAGGAAGATGCTCTGATCAGGTTTGCATCGGTTAGTTTTGTGAATACACGCTCTACCGTTCCCTCCCTTGCAAGTGCCAACGGTCTTTTCAAACCCCGCTTGGTCAGGTTCGAGGAGATTGACCAAGGCTATCTTCGTCAGCTTCGCTGATGTGTGTGGGTATGGCCCGCTCCCAACGGTCCTTCTCTTTTCCTAGTACGAGAGAGAAGCTGCAGTCAAGGATAGGTCCAAATAACATGTTTGCAAACAGTTCCTCGCTACAGGTAACGCTGTATATCCCAATTCGCTTTTCGCTTGTTCCACGTACGAGCAGTTCTTTGGCTTTGGAAAGGAGATAGGCCTTTTGCGCTTCATAGCGTTCGTCTACCATGGTCTCTGTCAGAGGGTCTTCCAGAAATGCCAGGGCGAGAGCTTTGAGCTCGTTCTTATCAGATGAGAGGCCCAACAATTGAACAGAGCCGCTTTCCCAGTCGAGGGCGATCATCGCATAGGGTGGTTGTGCCTTCCTATATACACGAGCGGTGTCCAGCACCTTGCATTGCAAGGGAAAGGAGAGCTTGTTGAAAGCTTTTTGTAGTTTTGGATTTCCACTGAGGAAAAGGTCGGCGAAGCTATAGGGTGCCAGAAAAACCTCTCTCGTGGATGGTAGGCTTGCCAAGAGATTGCCAATAAATGCAAGTTCATCAAGACTCACATAGTCCAATATCGGACCGGCAGAGAAAAGCAAGTGAGAATAACGAGCGACAATCTCTTCTACCCTGAGAATATCATCACTATCACCGGCCATCCGTTTCATCCATAGGGGATAAGAAATGTCTGTGGTTTCCATGCTCTTTTAGGCCCTCCTCTTTTAGAATACTCTTCAGGTGGAAAAATAGCTATCAGAAAAAGTCAGAAATCTTGATTTATGTCAATGATGTCAATGATGACTAAAATATAGCATCCAAGGGAGTTCTGCCGCTTCTTGCCTAAGGTGCTACCACTCTGCTACAGTACTAGTATTATGGATTATCCAATACATCTCCAGGCAACTCTATTTTGTGGGCAGTGCTTTGGGTGGCATGAGGACAATGGAGTTTTTCAGTCAGTCGTCCATGGGAAGCATGTTCAATTCACTGAAGAGACCTTTTTGTCCACGCTTGCCAATAATGCCGAACTTTCCCACTATTTTGACATGGATGGAGTGTATGAAGAGGCTAATGAACACCTCTCTCTTCTCGATTCAAACCTTAACTCTGCTGTACGGATGTTCGGTGGGCTTCACATCCTCAACCAGGATCCCTTTGAAGTGTTGATCTGTTTTATCCTAAGTCAGAATAACAACATTTCCAGAATCAGGCAGATGTACGCTAGGCTGGCCAATACCTATGGCTCTGCCGTAAACGATACTTGGCATGCTTTCCCTCTTGCCTGTGAGATGCAAGAGGCAACAGAAGGAGACCTTCGCAAACTGGGTATGGGCTTTCGTGCTCCCTACCTTGTAGATGCCATACAAAAGCATGCCCTTCTACAACAGGTCTCGTCTTTGGATTTTGACAAGGCCCTTGCTCTTTTGATGACCATCAGGGGGGTGGGGCCCAAGGTAGGGGAGTGTATCCTCTTGTATGGCTTTCATAGGATGGAGGCTTTTCCTATGGACACTTGGATGCAGAAGGTGATGACACATTGGTATCCAGGCAAGGATTCCTCCTATTTTGCCCCCTATGCGGGTATCGCACAGCAGTATCTGTTCCATTATGCCAGGACGGAGGGCTTCCTATGAGTAGAAAAATTAAGCCAGGACAAAAATCCACAAAGCTCATACATGTTGATCTGAGTCACAGTATCACCGATGGGGACCGCCCCTATCGCGGGGATCCTCCTACGGTTATCGAGCAGTGGTCTACCTTGAAACGAGATCATTTTCGTCTCAAGCACATGAGCTTTGGCAGCCATAGCTCAACGCACATGGACAGCCCTTCACATCTTTTAGCCGAAGGCAGAACCCTTGATAGGTACGATCCTCGCTCTTTCTTTGTTGAGGCTTTTGTCCTCGACGTGAAAAATCTTCCCGGTATAGGGCTGAATCAGGTACAAACAATTCCCTCTGGAGTACAAGCAGTGCTTTTCTCTACAGGGTGGGCGGAGCGTTGGAACAGTGAGCGATACTTTGAAGACCCCCCTCTGCTTACTGAAGAGGCTGCCACGCTCCTGTTGGAACGTGATATACGCCTGTTTGGTTTCGATAGCTCTTCCTGTGATGCTCTAGCAAGCGAGACACTGCCTATCCATCATATGATCTTTTCCTATGGTTGCCTTATCCTGGAAAATCTCAACAATCTGGATAGGGTGGTAGGCCGAACAGTATCGCTGGTAGCGCTTCCTCTACGTATACATGACAGTGACGGAGCCCCTACTAGGGTTATAGCTTCCTATTGGGACTAGAAGACTCTGAAAGTGCTATAAAACTGTTTTGTCTTTCCAGCTTGTAGGGAGAGGACTTCTTTCATAGTTTCAAGTGCAAATTCTCGTTTGGTATCACCAAAGGAGTGCATCGGCTCTATACAGATGTACTGGGCATGCTTTGGGGCGACTGTCCACAGGACCAGCGTATCTAAGTTTCCTCTCTCTACCCGCACTCCATGATCCCCATTTTTAGAGGTTAGGGTGACATGCTTGCTCTTGAGGCCGTTGAGGATGATAGGGCCTTTGTCGGTCTCTTCTCTGGTGAGATTGAGCTTATCAGTGTTATCCAGAAAATTCTTGTCCGTGACGAAGACTCCATCGACTGGTCTTTTCCTGTCGACGTTCTCTGTCTTGTCAAATGTTACGGTGTAGGATTCCAGCGGGGTATTCTTCCCGTTGATGTCCAGGCTGAAGGCAGGATGCCATCCAAAGGTAAAATAGAGGTTGTTCTTGGCATACACTTCAGCCTCTGCCTTGAAGCCGTCAGAGAGTAGGGTGTAGGTTACCGTGAGCCTAAAGCCATAGGGATAGTAAAGCAAAGTCGTCTCACTCTCCTGTAGCTCGAAGACAGCTGTATCTGAACTTTGTGAGAGTAGAGCAAAGGCTGTATCGCGGGCAAAGCCATTGTTGGGCATTGTATAGGTCTCCCCTGCTGCTTCTATTTTGTTGTCTTTTGTGGGGCCTGTCATGGGAAAAAGCAAGGGAGCCCTTCTTGGCCAGAAATCCTTGTCTCCGCTCCATAGGTATTCGATTCCGTTCTCTTGGGAAAAGAGTGATTGTGGCTCTGCTCCGAGCAAAGCTATTCTCATGCTGAGTTTTTCGTTCTGTAGGGTGACCATAGTGCCTCCTGTTGTAGACATATAGTAAGCCTAACGAGCCGTTGTTACAATAAACTGATTACAAATACTAGGATGAAAGGGCACAAGGGAGGTATTGTATGGCATATTGGGGGCATATTGGGGCCAGAGTATGAGTAATCTGTTTATGCTTTTCCCTCTTGGTGTGGTATACTGAAGCCAATGGAGGAACCTGCATATGGATAATCATACAGTTTTTACGATTGGCAGGCAGTTCGGTAGTGGCGGAAGACAAGTAGGACGCAATTTGGCGGAAGAGCTTGGAATTCCTTTTTTCGATAAGGAACTGATCGCCATTAGTGCACAAGACAGCGGCTTAAGTGAAGCTTTGTTCACCAATGCCGATGAGAAGGCAACCAGCAGCATCTTTTACTCCTTGGTCATGGGTAACTACCCGATGGCTAGCGGAGCCTTGGGGGTCACTGAAATGCCCCTTAATGATCAACTGTTCCTGATACAGAGCAAGACGATCAAGCGTTTGGCAGAAGAAGGTCCTTGCGTCATTGTAGGGCGATGTGCCGACTATATCTTACGGGACAAGGAAAATGTTCTAAACATTTTTATTCATGCAAATCTGGAGCGTCGTATTGAACGCGCTGTCGGAGTATATGAGGTAGCAGAGAATAAGGCTGAGGATACGTGTCTGAAGGCAGATAAGCAGAGGGCTAACTTCTACAACTACTACAGTGATCGCAAATGGGGTATGTGCAAGACATACGACCTTACCTTTGATTCAAGCAAGCTTGGCATTGAAGGATGCGCACAGCAGATCATATCATTTGAAAAGCTTTGGAAAGAGCATAAAGGAAAGGGTATCTGATGCTCTTCGATATTTTAGAAAACCTGGAATGGTATGTGAGCCTATACCCCTCCTTACAAAGGGTTATAGGCATCATGGACAGGAGCCTTCCCTATCAGGATGAACCGGGAACCTATCAGATCGATGGGGTTTCATATGAAGTGCTTTCTTATCCTGGTGGGAGTGACAGTATGATAAAAAGAGCTGATCACACCCAGATGCACTGCATCCTGGAAGGAGAGGAGCTTCTTTCGCTAGAGGAAAATGATCTACCAAGTGTGGTCATCATGGCAACAGAAGGGCGCTTTGTAGTCCTTCGGGAAGGGGAGTCCTATAAGAGTTCCATGCAGATGGCCAATGATAGGAATGTGAAGAAGGTAATCTTCACTCTGTAGTTTGCAGAAGTGAATATGTAGGGAGGGCAAGTAAGCCCTCTCTTTTCTTTTTTTTGTGGTATCGCATTCCCGTACAAGATGTATGGGAAGGTGAGGAATGGTTGGAAATACAAGCTATGCATAGACAATAAAAATGGTCCCCGAAGGGACCATTTTTATTGTGTAAAGCAGGATTAGTTGTCGATTCCTACCAACTCAATATCAAAGACAAGCAGTGAATTGGGAAGGATGTTCTCTGTTCCGTTGGCTCCATATCCCAGATCAGGATGGATCCATGTGCGGATGACACTACCGACATTCATGGTAAGCAGTGCTTCGCTGAACCCGGGGATAACCTGGGTGACAGGGAAGTGGGCAGTCTCGCCACGGTCGTAGGAACTTTCAATGACTGAACCGTCGATCATCTGAAGCTGATAGTTAACCTCTACAGTATCCATAGCGGTAGGCTTGGGGCCGTCTGCTGCGTTGAGAATCTGGTATTGAAGGCCACTCTCTGTTACGACGATATCTTCATTGTTGTTCTTGTTGAAGTCAAGGAATTCCTCAGCATCAATAAGGTTTGTGACAGTCACTTCCTCGATCCACAGTGCATACTTCTCTTCAACAACCTCCTGATACTCGACAAAGGCGGTTTGCATCTCCTCTTCGTTCATCAGTGTTTCGTTGTTGCTTGCGAAGTCCAGAGCACCTTGTGCATACAGGTTTCCGTCAAGTTCAATGCCTTGGCCGACCATGTTAAATGCAAGCAGATAGCCATAGGTGTAGCTGAAAGCATTTGTAAGGTCTTCAGGTTTCTCAAGATCGGCAACTTCGCCCAAATCTGTGAAGCCTTCAGTGAAGGCTTGGGGAGCGTTCTGCTCTGCCCAGACGGTACTCTGATACTCTTCAATGTTGGCATACAGCTCTTCGATGGTGTAGAAGCCGATAGGCTCTTCCATCATTGAGGATTTGTAGCCATCGAGAGCTCCCAACACATAGTAGCCTGTGTCGAAGAAGAGGCCCTGTGAGGAGAAGGATTGCAGCAACAGATAGCCATAGGTGTAACTGAAACGCTCATGCAGTGTGGCAAGGGATGTCTGTTTTGCATCACTGATAAAGACATCCAGGACTCCGAGGGAGACCAGAGGATTGATATATCTGATATTGGTTGCTGTATCCATATCCAGGACGACCTCAAGATAATCCCCGGCACCTAGAGCCGATACTGGAAAGCTGCTTTCAGTTGTCTTGTTTGCCTTGATGGTAAACTCTTGGTTATCGACGGAACGAACCGTAAAGACGGGAGAAGAGCCTTGCTGTTCGACATTCATAATCCTGACGGTCACGCTCTGAGGATCACTTTCTTTCATTCCGGCAGCAAATAGGGTGGGTACGATGAGGGCCATGGCAAGAAGTGCCATAGTAATTTTTGCAATTTTACTCTTGTTCATGTTTATTCCTTTTAATGCAGTCATTGCCTCTTTGGCAACATGCCTTCTAATGTACGAGTTCTTTTTCCAATCGTCAACAACTGTTTTCTCTCTACAAGTTTCGCATTAAAAACAATAGCTTACAATACATAGGGTTATCATCTATTCTAATTTTTATAGGAAGTTGCTTATTGTTGCCAACACCAGCAACTCATGGTAGGGTATTTGCAAATAGGAGAAATACCACATGCCACGTATTACCAAAACGGAACCGACCAAAGATGATATCAGGCTTCTGGGCGAGACTGTCCGCATAGCACACCAGGCCAAACTTGAGGGAAGCCACCCCTTTGGTGCCCTTCTTGCAGATAAGGATGGCACTATCTTGCTCGAGCAGGGAAATGCCTATGAAGAGGGAGGTCCTGCAATGCATGCAGAAGCGGCCCTGATGTTCAAAGCAGGGAAACTCTATACCCCTGAGTTTCTCGCCGAGTGTACTCTCTACAGCTCTGCTGAGCCCTGCGTTATGTGTACCGGTGCGATGTACTGGACCAATGTAAAACGTCTGGTTTTTGGTATCTCCGAAGCTCAGCTACTCGAACTTACCGGCAGCGATGAGCAGAACCCCACCTTTGCGCTCCCATCCGCCAAGGTTCTCTCCTATGGGCAGAAAGATATCGAGATAGTGGGGCCCGTAACAGATGCGAAGCTTGTCGAGGCTATCGTAGCCGATCATGTGAGCTTCTGGAACAAAGGATGATAGGCTTACCTTATCTGCTGAAAAAAGAGCATATCTGCCATATCTCGGACGGTCGTATATATATAGGCGACCGTAGGGTCTTTCCTTTTGAGAAACGCTTTGAAGTTTGTTCCACAGTCGAGGAGGTCGCCCTAGCCATCAAGGCTATGGTTACCCAAGGCGGTGGGCCTCTGCAGGTAGCTTTCACCACACTACGATTCATTGCCGAGCAAATGCAACAGAAGATGCTTCCATACACCTTTGAAGAACTTGAGAGGCTCTTGGGCCTGCTTATCAGTTCTAGGCCTACCAACACCACCATGAGAAGGGTCATGCTCAGTTTGCTCTCTGACCTTGCTCCCTTCTGTAAAGAGGAGGTAGCCCTAGAGGAGTTTGTCAGCCACCTGAACAGTTCGGTCGACAAGCAAGAGAGAGCTTATGACGAGCTCTACCATCATATGGGTAGGATAGGCAGCACCCTTATTGAGGATGGGGATGTGATCCTTACCACCTGTTTTGCAGAACATACGTTCCTTTTGAGTCTGGCTTACGCCAAAGAACAGGGTAAGAGCATTTCCGTCCTGGTCAATGAGAGCCGTCCCTACCTGCAGGGAGCGCGCCTGACCTATCCCAGTCTGGTGGAGATGGGCATTGAAGCGCATCTCATCACCGATGGGATGGGTGCACACTATCTTTCTGAAGGGAAGATCACCAAGTATATGACAGCATCAGATCTTGTCTGTATGGATGGGACCGTTGTAAATAAGGTAGGCACTCTGAGCAATGCGGTAGCCTGTAAGCACTATGATGTGCCCTACTATGCATTCAGCATATCTCCGGACCCTACAAAACTCACCTCTGCTGCTATTGTGATGGAAGAGCGTGACGGGGAGGAAGTCCTCTCCTGTCTGGGAAGAGCGACCACCTGCGAAGGGAGGGCTCTCTATCCCTCTTTTGACATCATCGAACCTTCCCTGGTACGGGGAATAGTCACACCCAAGGGAGTGCTCTCTCCTGCATCCCTTGCAAGGAGTTTTACATGAAAGCAATTATAGGCGGTACCGGGGTAGACAAGATTACCGGTTTCCCGAGTGAGAGGCGCGAGATAGAAACCCCGTATGGCATGGTGGAACTCTTTGTAGGGACAGGGAAATACTCCTCACTGATCTTTCTCCCCCGTCATGGTTCGTCCCACTCCGTTCCTCCTCATCTGATCAACTACCGAGCCAACATCACAGCCCTGAAGGAGTTGGGAGTGGAAGAGATCATCAGCATTTATGCTGTGGGTTCGGTCACCGACGCCCTCAAGCCCGGGGAAGTTGGAACGCTTGCTGACTTTGTAGACTTCAGTGGAGGAGGGCGAAGCCATACCTTTTATACAGGAGATGAGACGGGCGTCGAACATGTGGGGATGGACAGGGTCTTTGATCCTGATCTTACCTCATCCCTTCATGCTGAAGACCCCTCCCTGAAAAATGCAGGGGTGTATGTCTGTACCAACGGCCCACGCCTTGAGACCCCTGCAGAAATCCGCATGTTCAAGGTTCTTGGTCATGATGTGGTGGGTATGACAGCCGCCACTGAGATAGCTCTTGCCCGTGAGAGAGGCATCCGTGTCGCATCCCTTGCCTACAGTATCAACTGGGCTGCAGGGGTGGGACCTGATGAGGTAACTTTCATTGGGGACGAAGAGATTACAAAGCTTAAGGACAAGATGGTCAGCCTCTGTCTCAAGGTTTTGGGAGCATCCCATGGATGAGGTCAAACGCATTATTCGGGAAGCAAGAATTGATGATGCCAAAAATCTTCTCGTTTACTTGCAACAGGTGGGTGGAGAGAGTGAGGACCTCACCTTCGATGCCAAGGGGGTTCCTTTTACTGAGAAGCAGGAGAGGGAGTATCTCGACCGTCGCATGTGCTCTTACAACAACATAACCTTGCTTGCCTTGGAAGGGGAGAGAATCATCGGAAGCCTTGGCGTCGATACCCCCTCCTTTGAGCGGCTCTCCCACCGTGGTGAGATGGAATCTCCGTGCTTAAAGGGTGCTGGGGCCAAGGGGTGGGTACTGCCCTGCTTGAAGCCATGCTCTCCTGGATACATGACAGTCCTACTGGTCTGAGAAAGATAGACCTCACCGTCCGTGCGGACAATGAGCAGGCCCTGGCCCTCTACAAGAAGTTTGGCTTCACCGAAGAGGGTAAGGTATCCCGACTTGTCCAGATCGAAGGCATATTCTATGACGGCATCACCATGGGGCTCTTACTCGACTGAAGAGGCAGGTCATCCAAAGCATAGGGGGTCTTCTGGTAGACACAGTAGTTCAACCAGTTGCTGAACAACAGGTTCGCATGGCTCCTCCAGCTTACCAAAGGCTTTCTCCCCTCATTATTCCCAGGATAGTAGTTTTCCGGTTTTTGAGGGCGGAGACCTGCTTGCATATCCCGCTTATACTCCGTATCCAGCGTAAGGGCATCATATTCGGCATGTCCGGTAATGAAGACCTGGCGTTCATCTTTGCTTGCTACAAGATAGACTCCGGCATCCTCTGATGTGCTGAGAATCTTCAAGGCCCCTACCTGTTGCACATCCCTGCCCAAAACCGTCGTATGACGACTGTGTGGTGCGAGGAACGTATCGTCAAAGCCTCTGACAAGCGTTTCTGTAGGAGTGAGGACCGTATGGGTGTACACCCCGGAGAGTTTCTTCTCTAAAGGTCTTTTCTCCACCTTATAGTAGTGATACAGGGCTGCTTGAGCTCCCCAACAGACAAAGAGGGAGGAATATACGTTTTCTTGTGCCCAATCCAAGATGCCTATCAGTTCATCCCAATACTGGACCTCCTCAAAGCGAAGTTTCTCCACAGGAGATCCTGTTACGATGAGGGCATCAAACTTCTTGTCCTGTATATCGTCGAAATGCTGATAAAAACTCTTCAGATAGGAGACTGTTGTATTCTTTGGCTGGTAGCTTGCAGTGCTGAGGAAGGTAACCTCTACCTGCAAAGGAGTATTTCCCAACAGCCGTATAAGCTGGGTCTCGGTCACTGATTTTTGCGGCATGAGGTTGAGGATGACTATCTGTAGTGGCCTGATATCCTGTGTGGATGCACGTTCCTTGTTCATGTAGAAAATGTTTTCCTGTTGAAGGGTCTCTTCAGCAGGTAGGCCACTTTGTATGGTTACTGGCATAGTGTTACTCCTTCCAAAGCCTGTTTTAGATCTGCTAGCAGATCCTCAACATGCTCGGTCCCTATCGAGAGGCGGACGGTGGCCTTTCCTATGCCTTGCTCTTCCAGCTCAGTTGCACTGAGTTGGGAGTGTGTGGTGCTTGCAGGGTGGATGACCAGTGATTTAACGTCAGCGACGTTTGCAAGCAAGGAGAAAAGCTTGAGGTTGTCAATAAAGGCCTTCGCTTCCTTTTCTCCACCTACTACGTCAAAGGTGAAGATCGAGGCTCCTCCCTGGGGAAAGTACCTCCTATAGAGATCATGGTAAGGGCTGTCAGCAAGAGAGGGGTGCCTGACAATCTGTACTTTCGGATGGTTTGCCAGGAAGGGCACTATCTTAAGGGTGTTGTAGTTGTGCCTCTCTACCCTCAGCGAAAGCGTTTCCAGGCCCTGGAGGAACAGGAAGGCATGAAGGGGGGCAAGTGTGGCTCCGATGTCACGAAGCAATACAGCACGCGCCTTGGTGATCCAGGCGGCCTTTCCGGCCACTTTGGTGAAGCTTAGCCCATGATAGCTGTCATTGGGCTCGGTAAGAGAGGGGAACTTACCGCTTTTTTCCCAGTCAAAGGAACCGCTGTCGACGATGACCCCCCCTATGGCAGTGCCATGGCCTCCGATGAACTTGCTTGCGGAGTGCACGACTATATCAGCTCCATGCTCGAAGGGTCTGAAGAGAAAGGGCGTGGCAAAGGTGTTGTCCACTACCAAGGGAATCTTATGTGCATGGGCTATGTCCGCTATCTTCTGGATATCCGAAAGATTTGCATTGGGATTACCGATGGTCTCGACAAACAGGGCCTTGGTATTTTCCTTGATGGCCTTCTCAAAGTTGGAAGGGTCATCGGCATCGACAAAGGACGCTGTGATACCATAACGGGGCAGGGTATGGGCAAGCAGGTTGTAGCTTCCCCCATAGATGGTCTTGGCACTGACTATATGGTCCCCGTTCTCTGCAAGGTTGAGAAAGGAGTAGGTGACAGCAGCAGAGCCCGAGGCCACTGCCAAAGCTCCCACACCCCCTTCCAGGGCTGTTATGCGCCTCTCAAACACATCTTGGGTATCGTTGGTCAGTCTTGCGTAGATGTTCCCTGGTTCTGAGAGGTTAAAGCGGGAAGAAGCATGGTCGCAATTGTCAAAGACATAGGCTGTCGTCTGGTAGATGGGAACAGCACGTGATCCTGTCGTAGGGTCAGCTGTCTCTTGTCCGCTATGTACTTGAAGGGTTTCAAAACGAAATTTCTCTGTTTTTTTCATGGTAATCTCCTGATACTAATCGAATGGATAAGGATGAACACAGTAATGTGTAACGTGAAGCCTGCTAGGTCACATTCGATCTTTTATGGAGTTGCAGCGTAGACGGGGTGTTCTGATCATCGGGTTTTCCTTGTATAGGTCGGCTGTAGGGTGACAAGCAGAAGAAACGTTAGGATATAGGTGACAAGAGGCAAATTTATACCTTCCTGTCTCGGATACCAATATACATTGTTTCTACGATTTGCTTGGGTGAAAGAAGTTCTATGCCTGGTGGCACATCATACTGTCTTGAGAGTCTGTCATGGACCTCATAGCGCCACCTCCTACAAAAAGAATATCCTACCGAAAGGCTGGATGTTTACCATAAAATATCGGATGTACCTTTGTTGGTCAAGGGGTGGTGCAAGGCACTAGGAGAGAATTCCCACGGATTAACTCTCCTTTCTATTGGTAGATTCGTCTTTGTTCAAATCCATTCCAATGCATATTTCCATTCCCTATCCATCAATCTCTTTTGGGATGCTCCTTTGTGCAACCCAAAAGAGGTAAGGTTTAGAAGATCAAATCAAAAGAACCCTGTGGATGGCTATTAGTCTTCAATCTTCTGGTACATATCAAAGTCAGCGACCATCTTAGGGTCGGGATTCTTCTCAAGCAGGCTGAATACCACCATGAGAATCGATGCGATGATAAAGCCAGGAAGAAGCTCGTAGACATCGAAGAGGCCCCCTGAGAGCTGTTTCCAGATCACTACTGTGAGACCGCCTCCGACCATTGCCGCTATGGCACCATTGCGCGTAGCCCTTCTCCAGAAGAGGCTTGCGATGATGACGGGCCCAAAGGTTGCACCAAAGCCTGCCCAAGCGTAGCTTACGATGTCGAAGATGGAACTGGTTGGGTCCATGGCAAGGAATACTGCGATTATCGAGACGACCAGGACGGTAATCCTGCTTACTGCAAGGGTCTCTTTCTCTGATGCATCCTTGCGAATGATAGCCTTGTACACATC
>CAXYZP010000004.1:0-25476 GCA_964293175.1 uncultured Sphaerochaeta sp. | reverse complement strand
GTATTGTTACATACCGGTTCCAGCTGGGATCAAATGCCCACTTATGACGTTCTCTTTCAAACCACGCAATTCATCTCTACTTCCTGCTATAGCCGCATTGGTCAGTACCTTCGTGGTTTCCTGGAAGGAAGCCGCGGAGATGAAGGAATCAATGCTCAGCGAAGCACGAGTTATTCCAAGAAGCAGAGGACGTGCCACTGCTGGCTCTCCACCCTCACTGGTGACTCGCTCATTTTCTTCATAAAAACGATACTTGTCAACCTGTTGCCCATGGATCAGATTGGTATCGCCCACATGGACAACCTCAATCTTCCTGAGCATCTGTCTTACAATGACGCCAAGGTGCTTATCGTTGATCTGGACACCCTGCATCCTATAGACCTCCTGAACCTCGTCAACCAAGAAAGACTGCAGCTCATTTTCACCCAGAATATCCAAAACATCATGCGGATCAACAGAGCCATCACACAAAGGTTCAGCAGCTTCCACCGAGTCACCATCACGAACCAGAAGATTCTTGCCCATGGGAACCATGTGCTTATACTCATGGCCATATGGATCAGTTACCAAAATGGTACGCTTACTCTTTACAATAGGTCCAAAGGTTACCTGACCTGAAACTTGTGCCAAGAAGGCACCGTTCTTCGGCCTGCGAGCCTCAAAAAGCTCTCCGACACGGGGAAGACCACCGGTGATATCCTTAGTTTTAGTTCCTTCCTTGAGCAACTTAGCCAGAATATGTCCCTTTTCGACCTTCGTGTTTTCTGCAATCTGAAGATATGAGCCTCCGGGCAACAGATAGACAGCAAGCACATCACCCTTTCCATGTTCCTCACTGGTAATTTCAATGCGGGGCTGTAGGGATTCAAGACTATGCTCAGTAATCTTCTTCTCAATATTACCGGTTTCCTCATTGACCTCTTCATGCAAGGTAGTACCCAGCTTGATATCGACGAAGGAAGTGAATCCACCCTCTTCAGCAAGAACTGGCTCACTAAAGGGGTCAAAGGTGACCCAAGGCGTATTTGCTTCTACGTACTGGCCAGTCTCAACTAACAGCTCAGATCCGGTCTTGACGACCTGGCTTGTGGAGTGTCCTACAAGATAAAGGTGTGTGCCAATGACCATGACAGAACCGTTTTCACGGGAAAGAACAGGCTTACCCTTCTTCTTGAAGATGGGAGTACCCTTTCCAACGATTGAACCGTTCTCAACCAAGAGCTCATCATACTCGTCAGGACGAATCTCAGCGTTTACGCGGAAATATTCAATATGACCCTTACGGGTGAATATGTTAACAGAGTCTGAAGCACGTATAACACGAGTTCCGGTAATGGCTCCGATGACAACAGGATAGGAAAAGGCCAGCTTGTTATCCTCAGAACTGGTAGATGCCGTTCCTCCGACGTGGAAGGTACGCATCGTCAGCTGAGTTCCTGGCTGTCCGATAGACTGTGCTGCAATGATGCCTACAGCCTCACCGATAACCACACTGCGGTTGGTTGCAAGGTTACGGCCGTAGCACTTACGACAGACACCATGCTTCGCCTCACAGGTCAGCACGGTCCTAAGCAGGACACTTTCCAAACCTGAATCCTCAATGGACTGGGCAACCTTCTCGTTGATCTCGACGTTTGCTTCAGCAAGAACATCACGGGTAAAGGGATGGAGGATATCTTCGACAGGGCAACGTCCGACAATGCGGTCTGCAAGCCCTTCAACAATCTCATCACCATCCTTGATAGCAGCACGCCAGATACCGTTAATGGTATGACAGTCATCCTCATTGACAACCACATCCTGGCTGATATCAACCAGACGGCGGGTAAGATACCCAGCCTCAGCAGTTTTCAAAGCAGTATCCGAAAGACCCTTACGAGCACCATTGGTCGAAATGAAGAACTCAATAATAGAGAGACCTTCCTTAAAGTTCGACTTGATGGGGAACTCGATGACGTCACCGGAGGGCTTGGCCATAAGACCACGCATACCACCGAGCTGACGAATCTGAGTCTTAGATCCACGAGCACCACTATCGGCCATGAGAAAGAGTGGGTTAAACCCATCCTGACTGGTACGAAGCTCACCCATAAGGGCATCTGTAAGTTGGTCATTTGTCTGTGTCCAGACCTCAATGACTCTGTTATAGCGCTCTTCCTGGGTAATGTGCCCCTGTCTATACTGATCAAGGATCCTCTGCTGCTCACTGTTTGCCTTAATCACCATTTCGCCTTTTGAAGCGGGGATGATCATATCGGAAAGTCCGATAGTAGCACCAAAGATAGTGGCATACTTAAACCCGATATCCTTAATGGAGTCGAGCATTTCGACAGCAAGAGAGTTCGCCTTAACCTTCAAGGTATCTCCGATCAGTGCCTTCAGCTCCTTATCCCCAAGACACATGTTCTGGTAAGGAACACCCTTGGGAAGGACAGAGTTGAAAATTACACGACCAGCGGTCGTCTCAATCTTCGTCCCATCCGAGAACCGAAATCTGATACGGGCATTATAGGAGAGAGAGCCGATATCAACAGCCATTTCAATCTCTCCGAGAGAGTCATAAAACTTCCCTTCACCTTGTGCACCCGGCATCTCCCTGGTCAGGTAGTTGATTCCAAGCACCATATCCTGTGAAGGATAGACGATTGGCTTACCATTGGCAGGGTCGAGCAGGTTGGTCACTGAAAGCATCAGAGTCCAACACTCAAGCTGGGCAGCATGAGTCAGAGGAACGTGCACTGCCATCTGGTCCCCGTCAAAGTCAGCATTATAGGCGTGACAGACGAGAGGATGCAGCTTGATAGCCTTACCATCCACCAGTACAGGGTCAAAAGCCTGGATACCAAGACGGTGAAGCGTAGGGGCACGGTTAAGGAGCACAGGGTGCTCACGCACAACTTCATCGAGGATGGACCATACTGCATCAGTCTCTTCTTCAACAAGGCTTTTTGCCTTTTTGATGTTATAGACCACGCCATCTTGGACCAACTTCTTCATGATGAAAGGTTTATAGAGTTCCAGGGCCATCTTCGAGGGCAGACCGCACTGGTGCATCCTCAATTCGGGTCCTACAACAATTACAGAACGACCTGAATAGTCGACACGCTTACCGAGCAAATTCTGCCTAAAACGGCCCTGCTTACCCTTAAGCATGTCAGAGAGGCTCTTCAGAGGCCTATTGGAAGCACCCTTGACCACGCGCTTACGCTTTGAGTTGTCAAATAAGGCATCCACAGCTTCCTGCAGCATCCTTTTTTCATTACGAACAATGATGTCAGGTGCACTGAGCTTGACCAAACGATCGAGACGATTATTCCTGTTGATACAACGACGGTAAAGGTCGTTGAGATCACTGGTAGCAAACCTGCCTCCATCGAGCTGGACCATAGGTCGCAGATCTGGGGGAATGACAGGAATGACTGTAAGGATCATCCACTCGGGCTTGTTGCCACTATCGCGGAAGTTCTCACAGACTTCAATTCTCTTAAGCAGGCGCTTGTCAGCCTTATCAGCCTTCTGACGCATCTGCTCGCGAAGCTCACGGGAGAGCTCCTCAAGGACAAGGTTGATAAGAAGCTTACGTACAGCCTCTGCACCCATACCTGCCTCAAAGGAGTCACCGTACTGCTCTCGGGCTTCCCAGTACTCCTCTTCGCTCAGCAGTTGCTTAGTCTTGAGGCTGGTATCACCTGCGTTGATCACCACATACTTCTCATAGTAGAGAACACTCTGCAAGGAGTTGCGGGTAATATCCAGCAGCATGCTCATCCTAGAAGGGACCGAGCGGTAGTACCAGATATGGGAGACTGGGGCGGCAAGGGTAATATGACCCATGCGCTCACGACGAACCTTGGTGTTGGTTACTTCAACACCACAGCGGTCGCAAATTACACCCTTATAGCGGATAGATTTAAACTTTCCGCAGTAGCACTCCCACTCTTTGGTGGTGCCGAATATCTTTTCACAGAACAGACCATCCCTCTCGGGGCGAAGCGTTCGGTAGTTTATGGTCTCGGGCTTCTTCACTTCACCATACGACCAATCCTTGATCTGCTCTGGTGAAGCCAGCTTTATCATGATGCTATCGAAATCCTGAATTTCCTTCATCCGTACTTCTCCTGGTTAGTTGAGGGAGCCTTTCGACTGTTTGGCGATTAACTCTTCATCTCTTTCGGTCAAAGGAACCTGCTTGCCATTGGAGTCATACACAGACATATCCAAAGCCAGGCCACGGATCTCCTGAACCAAAACATTGAATGCCTCAGGCATTCCAGCAGTGGTAGCGGGTTCTCCCTTGACGATACTTTCATAAATCTTAACACGACCGTTCATGTCATCACTCTTGATGGTAAGCAGTTCCTGCAAGGTATTGGCAGCGCCATACGCCTCTAGGGCCCACACTTCCATCTCTCCAAGTCTCTGACCACCAAACTGGGCTTTACCGCCTAGAGGCTGCTGAGTTACCAGCGAGTAGGGACCGGTGGAACGGGCATGCATCTTGTCATCTACAAGGTGATGCAGCTTAAGGTAGTAGATATATCCACAGAATACAGGGTTCACAAACGGAACACCCGTATGACCATTGTACAACACGGTCTTGGAGTTCTCTGGAAGTCCAGCCTGACGCATCTTCTCCTCGATCTGAGCCATTGAAGCGCTCTGGAACACAGGAGTCGAATACCACTCGTCAAGCTTGACAGCGGCCCAACCGAGCTGGGTCTCCATCAACTGGCCGATGTTCATTCGAGAAGGAACACCCAACGGATTGAGACAGACATCCAAAGGAGTACCATCTTCCATGTATGGCATATCCTCTTCAGGAAGTATCCGGCTGACAACACCCTTGTTACCATGGCGTCCTGCCATCTTATCGCCCTGCCTCAGCTTGCGCTTAGTAGCAAGCAGAACCTTGACTGTCTCCTCGACACCAGGGGGAAGCTCGTCGTTATTGCTTCGCTTGAGCCTCTGGATATCGATGACCGTCCCTTCAGTACCATGAGGCACTTTCAAGGAGGTATCTCTCACTTCCTTAGCCTTTTCACCAAAGATGGAGTTGAGCAATTTAAACTCGGGAGTCGTATCGCTCTCACTCTTAGGAGTTACCTTACCAACAAGGATAGACCCTGGCTTTACCATGGTCCCGATGCGGACAATTCCATCCTCATCGAGCTGTTCAAGCATCTTCTCACTTGTATTGGGGATATCCCTAGTGAGCTTCTCTGGTCCGAGCTTTGTCTCTCGGATATCGGTAGAGAATTCCTTTATATGTACTGAGGTATAAATATCATCCTTGACTACACGCTCACTGATAAGAACAGCATCCTCATAGTTATATCCGTGCCAAGGCACAAAACCTACTAGGATATTGCGCCCAAGGGCCAGATCCCCGTCCTGGGTAGCAGGACCGTCAGCAATAGCCTCACCCGTAGCCACATGCTGGCCAACACTGACGATCGGCTTCTGATTGAAGCAGGTATCCTGGTTGGTCCTCTGGAACTTTTGGATGGCGTATGTCGTGACATCTCCCTCTATAGCGGCATCGTCCTCAGCAATGACAATCCTGTCAGAACTCACATAGGTGACAGTTCCGGCTTTGGCTGCCTTGATAAGCACTCCACTATCATAGGCGGACTTGCTCTCCATTCCGGTTCCTACACGAGGGGCTTCTGGGAATTCCAAAGGAACAGCCTGCCTCTGCATGTTTGAACCCATCAGGGCACGGTTGGCATCATCATGCTCAAGAAATGGAATGAGTGATGCAGCAACACTGATAACCTGTTTGGGAGATACGTCCATGTAACGGATTTCTGCAGGTGGCTTGGTGGAGTAGTCTCCACTATGCCTTACAGGAATTTCCTTGTCCAGGAATTTACCTTCCTCGTCCAATTTGGCAGAAGCCTGTGCGATGAAGAACTTCTCCTCATCGTTGGCATCTAAGAACCTATATGACTTGGATACAACACCATCAACCACCCTGCGATAGGGGGATTCTAGGAATCCATGCTGATTGACTCTGGTGTAGTTGGCCAAGGAGACAATAAGGCCGATGTTCGGTCCTTCTGGAGTCTCAATGGGGCAAATACGACCATAGTGGGTATAATGGACGTCACGAACTTCGAACCCTGCGCGATCTCTTGAGAGACCACCAGGTCCGAGTGCGTTGAGCCTTCTCTTATGAGTAAGCTCGGCAAGCGGGTTGACCTGGTCCATGAACTGCGAAAGCTGGCTACTGCCGAAGAATTCCTTCACAGCGGCCACAATCGGCTTGATGGATATCAGATCCTGAGGCTTTACGCTCCCGGTCTCAAGGTTCATGCGCTCTTTGGCTATACGCTCCATTCGTGCAAAAGCACTCTTGAGTGCATTTTGCAGAAGCTCACCTACAGAACGGACACGTCGGTTACCCAGATGGTCGATATCATCGACGTTCTGCTCACGAATAAATACCTTGATAAGGAATCCCATCGTGTTGACAATATCTTCAGTGGTCAGGACGGTCAGATCGGTGGAAGCATTTTCCTCCTCCTCTTCTGAACCTGAGCCAAATTTCTTGTTGAACTTATAACGACCGACTGAGCCGAGGTCATACCTGCGACTGGAGAAAAACATGTCAGGAAGGTCCCTTTCTGCACGTTCGATGGCGATCATCTCTCCGGGCATAAGGACGCTAAAGATAGGGCTGAGCACATCTTCCTTGGTCGGTTCGTCATATCCCTCACGGGTATATTTTGCATCTTCTATTTCAAAACAGTTGAGAATCATCTCACTATGCAAGGATTCCTTGTCGCGCATATTGATCAAATGCAAACTACTCACCTTCAAGGCGAGCAACTCATCAATCTCATGGGCGTGCAGTTTGTCACCGGCACGAAGAACTTTCTTGTTCTCCTTGTTAACGACAGCATAGATATCCTTGAACAGATAGCGGTTCTCTAGGCTTGACTTCAAATCACTGTCATCAGCAATTTCAACCATCTCACCCTTATAGAACTGTTCAATGATCTTTTCACGGGTATCAAACCCAATCGCACGCAAAAAGAGCGTTCCGAGGATGCGCTTCTTGCGATCGATCTTTGTAAAGATCAAATGCTTCTTATCATCGATTTCAAATTCAAGCCAGGATCCACGGTAGGGAATGATTCTCGAAGAGTACACATCCTTATCATTGGAAAAGATCACTCCAGGTGAACGGTGAATCTGACTGACTACAACACGTTCGGCTCCATTGATGATAAAGGTACCGCGATCTGTCATCATGGGGATATCCCCAAAGAAGATCTCTTTCTCCCTCATCTCACCAGTAGAAAACTCAAGACTGATCGTGACTTTGATGGGCACACTGTAAGAGCGGCCCTTTTTTTTGCACTCGGTTTGAGTGAACTTGATATTATCATAATCTATAGTATAACCCTTATAAGCAAGACGCATCTCACCATTGGGGCTATCTATCGGGAAAGTAGCTTGGAAGACCTCTTCAAGTCCTGACGCAGTCTCAGGGGGCAAACCCTGCTTAAAGCGTTCAAGTTGTAGAAATCTCTCATAGGAATCAAGCTGAATCCCGATAAGATTGGGCAGTTCACAGACTTCTTGGAAATCAGAACCGATGTACGTGCGTGTTATGGATTTGCCTTTGGCAACCATCATGTACCCTCCAGAGTCAATTGAGAAACAGACAGAATCCCCCCTTGGACAGAGGGAAACGAAAGACACAACAGGCCACCGGTGTCTATCCGGTGGCTCAATTAATCGGGCTTACACCCGCTTACAAAAAACAGGAGCAGGGCCCTGACCCATGTAGGACAGGTCCCCACACATAAGGTTAGTCAACCGGCTTGACCTCAACTGTGCAACTAGCAGCAAGGAGTTTTTCCTTGACAGCTTCGGCATCAGCCTTGCTAACACTTTCCTTGATGACAGCATTTCCACCCTCAACCAATTCTTTGGCTTCTTTGAGACCAAGACCGGTAAGAGCGCGGACTTCCTTAATTGCTGCAATCTTTTTGGTAGGATCACAAGCAACGAGGATGACGTTAAATTCGGTGGGTTCTTCAACAGCTTCAGCAGCAGGACCAGCAGCTGGGCCAGCGGCAGCAGCAGCTGCTACAACACCAAACTTCTCTTCCATCATCGAGATCAAGTCAGCGACTTCCATGACGGACATGTTAGCGATAGATTCCAAAATTTCTTCTTTAGTAGCCATATTACCTTCTCCTTAAAATTGTATATACTGCACAGTCATAGCAGGTTACGAGTGAAGACTAGGACTGTGTTTAGTTCTCTTCGACAACTGGGGCAGCTTCTTCAACTGCTGCTCCACCTTGGTTTTCCACATAAGCAAGCATAGTTGCTGCAAGCTTCTGCACAGGGGCCTTCATGGTAGCCATCAATATTGAGATCAGTTCAAGTCTGCTAGGCAGCTTGCTGAAAGCCTCAATCTCTTCTGCATTCATGAAAGAGCCATCAAGCAAGGCACCCTTAACAATAAGGGGAGCCCCATCTTTGGCAGCCTGGAACAGATCCTTAGCTACAACGTTAGCCTCATCGCCACGAACCAGTGCAATAGCAGTAGGTCCGATAAGCTGATCATCAGATGATCTGTCAAGCTGCGTAAGTGCAATCCTGGCAAATCTGTTCTTAACTACACGATAGGCAGCATCCTTCTTCAGGAGGTTTCTGCGAAGCGTGGTAATCTGTTCTACGGTCATCCCGCGGTAATCGGTGAAGATATACCCAGTGTACTGGGCAAACTCATCTTTCAGAGCTTTTACGGCTTCTTCCTTGGCGGGTGTAATACGAGCTTTATAATCCATAATCTGCTTCTCCTAGTTTGCCGAAGGCGCCAGATCCTTCACGTTTACATGGACACCGGGGCCCATCGTGGAGGAAAGAGCTACACTAACCAAGAAGTCTGCCTTTGCATCGGAAGGCTTCTTGCGGATGATTTCCTTGACAACTGCACGAGCGTTTTCACTTACTTTTGCACTATCCATGGAAACTTTACCAACACCAAGATGAACGACACTGGTCTTGTCAGAACGGAATTCGACACGACCTTTGGTCAACTCTTCAAGAGCGCCCTTCAAGTCAAACGTAACGGTCTGGGTCTTGGGGTTAGGCATAAGGCCTCTGCGTCCAAGGATAGGTCCCAAACGACCGACGTCCTTCATCATGTCAGGTGTAGCAACAGCCACATCAAAATCCATCCATCCGCCACGAATCTTCTCAATGAGGTCGCTATCACCAACAAAGGTTGCGCCGGCATCAAGAGCTTCCTGAGCCTTTTCACCCTTGGCGAAAACGAGGACGCGCTTTTGAGCGGAGAACTGGTTGGGAAGCACTACAGTGTCACGAACACTCTGGCTCTTCTTGAGGGTCAGCTTTACAGAAATCTCGACTGTCTCGTCAAATTTTGCAAATGCAACGTCTTTGACAAGTGCTGCAGCTTCATCAAATGAATACAGCTTTTCACGGTCGACTTTCTTAATACTTTCGCGATAATTTTTTCCGTGTTTCATCTTACTGCTCCACCTCTACGCCCATACTGCGAGCGGTACCTGCAACGATTTTCTTGGCAGCCTCAATGTCATTGGCATTGAGATCCTCAAGCTTGGTCGTTGCAATCTCGGTAAGTTGGTCCTGCGTGATCTTGCCAATCTTAGTCTTATTAGGTGTACCACTTCCTTTGGTTATGCCAAGTGCTTTCTTGATAAGCACTGCAGCAGGAGGTGTTTTCAGAATAAAAGTAAAACTCTTATCCGCATACACAGTAATGATGACTGGAAGAATGAGTCCAGGTTCGTAGTTCTTCGTCTTTTCGTTGAACTCCTGAACAAACTTTGGGGCACTGACACCGTGAGGTCCAAGCGCGGGCCCGATCGGGGGTGCCGGCGTAGCCTTTTGGGCAGGACACTGCAGTTTAATTACCGCAGTTACCTTTTTCTTTGCCATGTTTCTCTCCTTACGCGACACCCTGCCTGAGCTGGCTGATAATCCGGGTTCGCGCTGGTTTTAACGCCTGTCATACGATCAGGCTCCCACCTCAATCTACTTGAGGGAGTATTTTCATGAATAAGTGGACTTAATGTAAAAAAACGTACTACTTAATGCTCCGAGAGTCCAGTCCGGAACTCTAGAGAATCTTTTCCACCTGAAGGAATTCAACCTCAACAGGAGTGGATCGACCAAAGATACCGACGCTTACTCGCATGCGGGCCTTATCCAGATTCACTTCCTCAATAACACCGGTAAAGGTATCAAAGGGTCCTTCGACAATACGAACCTGTTCTCCAACTTCGAATGTCTGTTTCGGCTTAAAGACTTTTTCAGCAGGCAAATCACCAGTTTTCTGAAAAATCCCTTTAACCTCGCCTGCAGTAAGAGGCTTAGGTATGACAGCGTCATTGGGAGTAACAAAACCGGTGACACCCTGTATTCTCTTAATGTGAGAACACCAAGTTTTCCAGCTATTTTCAGGCAGATCGAGCTCTACAAGAATATAGCCAGGGAGGATCTTTCGCTTTACTTCGCGACGAACACCATCCTTGACTTCGATTAGGGTTTCAAACGGAACCTTGACGTCTGTGCAGACCATACTAAAATCTACATCAGTCTCTCGCATCTTATTTATGATGCGTTCAATTTTCTGTTCATAACCAGAATATGTATGTACTACGTACCAGCCCTTTGCCATGACACCGTCCTAAAAGATGAATAGTATACCCTTGAGAAGAAGAAAATCAACCAATCCAAGGAATACTGCGACGATCACAGTAGAAACCAATACTACCTTAGTGGAAGAGACAACGGCTTCACGAGAGGGCCAGACAACTTTCTTAAGTTCCTGGTGCGACTCCTTGAAATACTTGAATAGTTTCTTCATGTAAAGTCTCCTTTGGGGGTAGAAAAATCAAGAAGCAGACAGGCCAGGAAGGATTCGAACCCTCAACATCCGGTTTTGGAGACCAGCGCTCTACCAATTGGAGCTACTGGCCTATTTGCTTCTCGATACAAAGTCCTACGGACTTATTTAATCTTTGCTTCGCGATGCAAGGTGTGCTTACGCTCAAACGGACAATACTTGTTCAACTCGAGCTTACCTTGCGTATTACGACGATTTTTTTCAGTCGTATAATTCTTTTGCTTACATTCGGTGCACTGCAGAGCAATTTTCTCTACGGGACCTTTTTTCTTTGCTTCACCCATTTGATGCTCCTTGGTGAGTATTCACCCTACTCTCCTCCCAAATTTGGGAATAAGAGAAAAAAAAAGCCCTCGAACGGACTTGAACCGTTGACCCCCACCTTACCATGGTGGTGCTCTACCACTGAGCTACAAGGGCATTGAGAACAGGAAGTTTTAGATAAAACATACCTGTGATGTGCAGAAGCTAACTTACCAGAGCTAGAATAATTTGTCAATACGCACCAAACATATTCATCCTCAATATTATAGCAGGTTGCCCATAAGCTTTCAATCGTATATAGTTTTATTGAACCAAATACCCTACTAATAAGGAGTTCTTCTCATGAAAGACGAACTAAATGCACGATTTGGGCATACGCCACCTGATTTGGCACAGGATTTTGCCGAACACCTCAAGTACAGCCAAGATGCAGATATTTACCATACAACACAAGAAGATAGATTTACAGCCCTTGCTCTCACAATTCGTGACAGGATTGTACACCAGTGGAATTTGAGCAGGAAAACCCAAAATGACAAAAAAGCCAAGCGGGTCAGCTACCTCTCCCTCGAGTTCCTCATGGGAAGGGCGATGACCAACAACGTCATTAACTTGGGCATAGAGGATGAACTGAGGGAGGCTCTTGCTTCCCTTGGGTACACCTACGAAGAACTCTCAGACATGGAACACGATGCAGGGCTGGGAAATGGAGGGCTGGGAAGACTCGCAGCCTGCTTCCTCGATTCACTTGCAACCTTGGAATATCCCGCCTATGGCTATGGCATCCGCTACAATTATGGAATTTTTCGCCAGGAGATTAAGAATGGCTGGCAGGTCGAACAGCCTGACGACTGGCTCAGATACGGCAATCCCTGGGAGATTGAACGCCATGATGTTTTTTATAGGGTGCAGTTTGGTGGTGAGGTACGACTCATCCGTGAAAAAGGCAGGGACAACTTCAAGTGGATCGGAAGCGAAGAGGTCATAGGTGTTGCTTACGACATGCCGATCATCGGTTATGGTTGCAAGACTGTAAACACCCTCAGGCTCTGGTCTGCAAAAAGCCAGGATGAATTCAACTTCAGCGAATTCGACGAAGGCGACTATACGGAAGCTGTCAGGCAGAAAATTACTGCAGAGAATCTTTCTCAGGTCCTCTACCCCAACGATACCCTCTATATGGGAAAAGAGCTTCGTCTGAAACAGCAGTACTTCTTTGTAGCCTGCTCTCTTGCAGATATTATAAAAACTTTCAAACGGGGAAATTATGAATGGTCTGAGTTTGCTGATTTTGCTGCAATCCAGCTCAATGACACCCACCCTTCCTTAGCCATCCCCGAAATGATGCGCATACTGCTCGACGAGGAAAACCTTACCTGGGACAAAGCATGGGCTATCACCAACAGCGTGATGGCATATACGAACCATACGCTCATGCCCGAAGCACTGGAGAAGTGGTCTTTGCCCATGTTGCAGTCCATCCTTCCCAGACATATGCAGATTATTTACGAGATTAACCATAGATTCATGCAGGCCGCAGTATCTTTCTTCCCCCTGCAGCCCCAAGTGCTCAAACAGATCAGCATCATCGAAGAATCAAATCCCAAGCAGGTTCGTATGGCAAACCTTGCCATCATCGGAAGCCACAGCACCAACGGCGTTGCGGCCCTCCACTCCGAACTGCTCAAGCGGGAGATGTTCCCCCAATTCAATATCATCTACCCAGACAGGTTCAACAACAAGACAAACGGAATAACCCAGCGTCGATGGTTGCTTGATGCAAACCCAACTCTTGCACAAAAGATAACCGAGGCAATAGGTGATGGCTGGATAACAGATTACAGCCAGATATCCGCCCTTGCCCCTTTTGCAACCGACAAGAGCTTTGTTGCTGATTTTGCAAAGATCAAGCTGGAGAATAAAATCAAAGCGGCAGCATTCCTCAAAAAGGATTGCGGCATAATCATCGATCCAAATTCAGTCTTTGATGTGCAGGTGAAGCGTATTCACGTGTACAAGCGCCAGCTACTCAATGCCTTGAACATCATGTTGATCTACAACGACATTAAAAAAGGCGGTGCGGCGACAAAGAACATGCCCCCAATGACCTTCCTCTTTGGAGGCAAGGCAGCTCCTGGCTATGTCAATGCAAAACTCATCATCAAGCTGATCAACAACATAGCCAATGTCATCAATGCGGATAAAGAGGTTAACAAGCTCCTTAGCGTGCATTTCATGCCTAACTACAGGGTGACAATGGCAGAAAGCATCATTCCAGCAACTGACCTGTCCGAGCAGATATCCACTGCCGGAACCGAGGCCTCAGGAACCGGCAACATGAAATTCATGTGCAACGGAGCCCTGACCATCGGCACTATGGATGGTGCCAATGTGGAAATTGCAGAGGAAGCGGGCAAGGAGAATCTGTTCATCTTTGGGCATACTGAAGAAGAGATTGCCAAACTAGGTCATTCCTATGACCCCTTTGCTTGGGCAATGAAGGATAAGGAAATCAACGATGCAGTCCAGTTGCTTGCAACCGGATACTTCAATGTGAACGAACCGAATATTTTCGAGCCTCTTCGCAGGAGTCTCTTTGAAGGTGGGGACAAATACTTCCACTTTGCTGACCTTCGTATGTATGCTGACGCGCACCAGAGTGCCCGAGACCTGTATAAGGGTGATCAGGACGAATGGAATCGCAAGGCTATCCTCAATGTTGCCTCAAGCGGGAAATTCTCCAGTGACAGGACCATCAGCCAATATGCAAAAGAGATATGGGACCTCAAGAAATGTCCTGTCGAACGGGGCAATGGCATTGAGACTGCATTGCAGGATGCAATGAAAAAATAAGTAAAACAGTCTAAAACAGCTAAGACAGCAGGGTCCGCTTAGGAACCTGCTGTCTTATATATAGCAGAACTCTTCAAAAATGACGCAAATATAGCATACCTAAAACACTATATGCTTGCCATCAAAGAAAATAAAATTTATATGATATTATTTCGATATTTCTGACGCATTTTTAGCAATCTTAAGAAAATTACTGGTATATTCTTACCATGCAAAACTTCTGGGACCGCGTAACAAACCTATTGGGATCATCTAGTGTGGTAGATCTTGCCACATTGCTCAATGTAAAGAGAAGCACCTTATCCAGCTGGATTCATAACGACCGTCGTCCCCCGATGGATATTCTCTTGAAACTCACCGCACAAACGGGACTGAGTATTGAGAATCTTGAGTATGGCTTGGATTGGGAGCCTTCAGACGACGAGGAAGCAGCCGAGAACTATTCACCAAGATTCAAGGCTATCATGCAGATGGTATCAAGCCTGAACAATGAAGAACAGGATATCGTCTACAGACTGCTCACGTATATGAAGAAAAAGCCTTAGAACCCCATAAAGGAAAACAACTGTACCAAATAGGGTGAGAGTATTGCCAAGGCTGGAGCTATCAGCATCGCCGGCAAAAAATTCCCCGTCTTGGTTTTTCGAATATCCAACAACCCAAAACCAATCATCATCAACAGCACTCCGCCCACGGCAGAGAGCTCATTTATGCCAGCATCTCCCAGTATAGGGGAGATGAAGCCTCCTGCTAGGGTAAAGAACCCTTGGTACACAAGAATGACCAGAGCCCTTGCCATGACCCCCGGTCCATAGACGGCACTAAAGATGATAGCCATACAACCATCCATGACTGACTTCACCAACAGCAACTGGTAATTCCCGGTAGTCCCTGCCTGAATAGAGCCAACCACAGTCATAGCGCCCGAACAAAAGAGTAAGGACGCATTGAGAAAGCCCAAGGCAAAGTTCGTTGCAGCCTGCTCAGACCCATGCTGCCTTCCCACCTTTGATTCGATCCAGGTTCCCAACGAGAGCACCCCGTCTTCGATTGAAAGGGCATACCCTACAAATCCTCCCAGCACAGTGGAAAAGATGAGGATTAGGTATGAGCCGGTCTGCATCGCCATGGAAATGCCGATGACCAAGGTGATCAAGCCCGAAGAGGTGAAGACAACTTCCTTATAAGAATCTTTGAGTCGGTTCTTAAATACAAGCCCTATCAGAGATCCGAGTATGACTGTAAGACAATTAATATAGGTGGCAAACATAATGGATAGGAGTATAATACGTTAGAAAGACAAGAACAAGGACAAGGAACGTCTATGCAAAATATTCTTCTTGCTGCAGGATTGGGGAAAAGAAGCGGGGGAGAGAAACTACTGCTTCCCTACAAGGGACAACCAATCATTGCGCACGCAGTAGAGCAATCCCTTTTGGCAGGGCTTTACACAATTGTAGTCACAGGCTTCAGAAAAGCTGAAATAGAACAGGTTCTCATGCAGTTCGCCTGTCCAAATCTCCTACTAGTCCAGAATGAAAACTATTCTCTTGGTCAGGGAAGCTCAACCCTCGTAGGGGCAAAAGCACTTCATGATGATGAGGACTTCTTCATCTCCCTCTCGGACATGCCCCTAATCAAAGCTTCCCATTACCACTTTCTTATCCGACACTTCACCTCTTCTGAAGCACTGCGCCCTGTATATAAGGGCCAGATAGGTCATCCTGTACTATTGAAAGCAAGCTTCAAAACTCAGATTCTTGAACAGACAATCCCCTTTACCATGCATTCCCTGTTACAGGATTTCCATGTGGAACAATGTGAGGTCGATGTCGAGGCTTATGTCCGCGACATCGACACTATACATGCCTACACAGAGTTGCTTATGCGTCCTGAGCCGTAATGGCAACTATCTTATCATCAGAAAGGGTTAGATGAATCCCATCAGAAAGGCCAAAATCACCGGCAAGCAACTGTACAGAGAGGGGGTTCTCCACCAACCTCTGTATAGCTCGCTTTACAGGTCTAGCTCCGAAGGAGGCATCAAAGCCCTCCTGGAAAATACTATCCACCACACCGTCATCCCAGCTTAAGGCATGACCACGCCGCTCGAGCCGCTGTGCAAGCTGTCCTAGCTGTATGCTCACGATACTCTTGATCTGATCAGGGCCGAGGCTCTCAAAGATGATGATCTCATCAAGACGGTTAATAAATTCCGGCTTGAAGGAGTCGTGGATGATAGCGAGTACCTGTTTGCGAGCCTCTTTTGGGTCAGTTGGCTGCAAGAGGAGGGAACCTCCCAGATTACTGGTCAGGATGATCACAGTATTGGTAAAGTCCACGACCCTACCCTGCCCATCGGTAAGCCTGCCATCATCCAACAGCTGCAAGAGGACGTTAAAGACATCGGGGTGCGCCTTTTCAATCTCGTCAAACAGGATGACCGAGTAGGGCCTTCTTCTGACAACTTCAGTCAGTTGTCCCCCCTGGTCATAACCCACATACCCGGGAGGGGCTCCGATAAGCCTGCTCACCGAATACTTCTCCATGTACTCACTCATATCGATACGGGTAAGGGCCTTCTCATCATCAAAGAGAAATGAGGCCAATACCTTTGCCAACAGAGTCTTTCCTACTCCAGTAGGACCTGCAAACAGGAAACTTCCCAAGGGTCGGTTCTCATCTCCAATGCCTGCCTTATTGCGTCTAATTGCATCAGAGAGGGCCGTAATAGCCTCTTTTTGCCCTACTACCTGATCTGAAAGGGTGTTTTCAAGCTGCAGATATTTCTGCATCTCACTACCTTTCATCTTGGTCACGGGCACCCCTGTCCAATTGCTGACAATCTTGGCTATGTCATCTTCGCTGACTTCTTCACGAAGCATTTGTTTTCCTTCGGTATGACCTTGGGCTAAAAGAGCGCTCTGCTCCTCGATCTCCTTGAGCAAGGAAGGGATCGAGCCATGCTTGATCTGGGCGGCCTTAGCAAGGTCGCCATCACGTTCCGCCTGTTGCTCTTCAACCTTCATCTGTTCCAAGCCTGCCTTCTTCTCCCGCAGTTTGGCAATCGCGTTACGCTCATTGCCCCATTGCAATTGCATGCTATCCCGATTCCCCTGCAAAAAACTCACCTCGTTACGAATTTTCTCCAAACGTTCCAGGCTGGTTTCATCGGTCTCTCGAGTGAGTGCTTGCTCTTCAATGTTCAATTGCAGGATCTTTCTCTCAATCTGATCGAGCTCTTCGGGCTGGCTTTCTATCTCCATCTTCAACTGGCTGGCAGCTTCGTCGATCAAGTCGATCGCTTTGTCAGGAAGAAAACGGTTGGTGATATAACGGTTACTCATCGTAGCTGCGGCAACTAAAGCCTCATCCTTGATGCGTACCCCATGGTGCACTTCATAGCGTTCCTTGAGACCTCGCAGTATGGCAATGGTGCTCTCAACAGAGGGTTCACTGGTATAGACCGGCTGGAATCTTCGCTCCAGGGCCTTATCCACTTCAATGTATTTACGGTACTCATCCAAGGTAGTGGCACCTATCGCATGGAGCTCTCCGCGTGCCAAGGCCGGCTTGATAAGATTCGATGCATCTGTGGAGCCTTCGCTGGCTCCGGCTCCGACAATAGTGTGTAACTCGTCTATAAAGAGGATGATACCCCCTTCACTGGAGGTCACCTCCTTGATGACAGCCTTCAACCTCTCCTCAAACTCTCCTCGAAACTTCGCCCCGGCTACCAATGAGCCCACATCAAGGGACATCAGGCGCTTGTTCTTCAGAGACTCAGGAACATCGCCACGCGTAATGCGTTGGGCAAGACCTTCCACTATGGCAGTCTTTCCCACTCCTGGTTCACCGATAAGCACGGGGTTGTTCTTGGTCCTTCTGGAAAGGACCTGCATCAAGCGTCTTATCTCTTCATCTCGCCCGATGACAGGGTCGAGCTTGCCTAAACGGGCAAGGGCGGTCATGTCTTTACAATACTTTTCCAAGGCCTGGTATCGGCTTTCAGGATCTTCGGTGTCGATGGTCTGGTTGCCTCTGATGCTCTGCAATGCCTGCATGACACCATCGCGGGTAACGCCAAGGTTTTTCAATGCCTTGCTGGCGGGACATGGGTCATCGATGATGGCAAGCAGAATATGTTCGGCGCTGAGAAATTCATCCTTGAACTCCGCAGCGACCTTGTCAGCAGCATAAAGCTGATTCCCCAAGGCAGCGGAAATGGTGCGCTTAACACTACCCCCATAGGCTTTGGGCAAGCGATTGGCAAGTTCTTCCAGGGCTGTTTGTACTTGTTTGGGAGGAACTCCCAACCGCTCGAAAAGCGGAAAGAGCAACCCCTCTTTTTGGTTGAGCAGGGCGAGCAGGAGATGCTCACTTGTTATCTCTGCACTCCCTCTTTCATTCGCCAAGATATCAGCATCACCGACAGCCTGACGAAGTTTGATGGTCATTTTTTCTATATTCATATGTATTCCTCACTGTGTAGATATGAGGCAACGGACCCCAAAAGGGTCCTATCCTGTACAAACATAATATACTGCTAAATTGTTCTATCGACTAGGAACGGTTTATGACCGGAGTCGTTTTAGGCCGTGATTTGAAGAACTCCAGATAGTTTGCGATCAGTTCCTTGGAAAGGGCCATCTCAAAGGTATCCAGAAATGCTACCTGGAAACATGATGACTCTAGAAGCAAGAGGATATGGTTGGCAACCTTGTTAATGTCGCACTCAATGATATCCCCATTGCTGATACCAACGCGCAGGAGGCGCTTAAAAAGGATGGTAAGCTTTGCTGTCCTTCTCATGACTATCTCGTTGAAATCACGTCCCTCTTTCTTCATCTGTAGCATCACATCCACCAAGGAGGTCAGTTCCCCTTCGTGGGCGGTTGCAGTATCCATGATCTCAGCACAGATACTTTTAATTCTATTCATGTAGTTGTCTTCGGATGACCAGGCCAGTGTTGCATACTTGGTGAACATGCGCCCGGTAACGAGTTTTACCGCATAGTAGTAAATCTCTTCCTTGTCCTTGAAGTACTGGTAGATGGTTGGTCGGGATATCCCACATTCCTGTGCTATGAGAGAGAGGTTAGAATCACGATACCCTTCACGACCGAATACTTTTAACGCAGTCTGCAGTATCTTTTCCTTTCTTTCCTCATGATCAATCTTCTTGGGCATGGTCTAAAATCCCCCTAAACCTATCTGTACTCTATTGTTATATTACAATATACCATTATACTGTAAAAAACACTATATTACAGAGAGGTTTTTATGATTCCAATATATATACTTATAGCTGGTATATTTGTACTACTAGTGATAACCAGCACAAGAACGCTCGTTCTCACGCAAAAAAAACATGAGAAATCTCTTCCTGTCTCAAGCCCTGATGCAAAACCAGCCATAGAGAAATTGCAGAGGGCAATAACCTTCAAGACAGTCAGTAGTCGTGAAGCGGGAAAGACTGATTGGGATCAATTCACCAAATTCTCCACCTATCTTGCCCAAGCCTTCCCTCTCTGTGAAAAACACCTGAAACAAAAATGTGACTCACCCTACAACCTCATCTATCGCTTTATCGGAGAGGATACTACAGCTCTTCCGGGATTACTCACTGCACACCAGGATGTGGTATCAGCAAACGCTGACGAGTGGACCCATCCTCCCTTTGCCAAAACCCTGGAAGATGGATATATCTGGGGAAGGGGGAGCTTTGACTGCAAGCTGCAACTCATAGCTATATTGGAGGCCTTTGAACAACTCCTACAAGCGGAGAAGAAACCCAACCGAACTTGGTATGCAGCCTTTGGTTGTGATGAAGAGGTAAATGGAGGGGACAAGGGAGCGGCCCTTATAGCAGAACAGTTTGAGAAGATGGGCCTCGCCTTCTCCCTCCTTCTCGATGAAGGGGGAGTAGTTTCAGAGAACTACATCAAAGGGATCGACCGCCCCATTGCGGTTGTGGGAGTTGCAGAAAAAGGGTACATGGATACGCTTCTCAGCTGCAGGCGTGAAGCTGGTCACTCTTCCACCCCTCAGTTCCCTACAGCACTGGGCAAGATTGCAAAGGCTGTGACAGCTATCGAGTCGAAGGAGCAAGAAGCGAGGATAACCAAACCTGTGGCTGCTATGCTCAAGAACATAGGAGAAGAGGCCCCCTTCCCCTTCGCGTTCCTCTTTCTCAACCTCTGGCTTACCAAACCCCTTATCAAACTGATCTTTTCCAAGAGCCCCACCCTCAATGCACTCATCAGGACCACCAGCGTGCCTACCATGATCGGGGGAAGCGACAAGAGCAATGTCATAGCACAAACCTCCACTGCTGTGGTTAACACCCGTCTGCTCGGTTTTGATGACCAGGAGAGCACTCTGAAACATCTCAAGAGCATCATAGCGGATGAAGAGGTTACCCTTACTGTCACTCGCTATGAGGAGCCTTCAAAAGAATCTCCCACTACAGGGGAAGCATTCGACCAGCTTAAGGCAACCATAGCCCAAGTATTCCCAGAGGCCATCGTCACCTCCTACCTGATGCTCGGGGCAACCGATGCACGAAAGTACCAACGGCTCTGTGAGCACATATACCGCTTCACTCCTGCCCAGATGGACAAGAGCGAGGTGCAGAGGATGCATGCCCCTGATGAGAGGATCCACACGGACAACGTAGGGAAGGCCGTCGCCTTCTTTCTCTCCCTTCTAGAAAACTGGTAGGGGCAAAGAAAAAGGGCTCCGCGTGTGCGGAGCCTCTTTGTACAGGATGGATTGCCGTTTAGGTATTCTTTATTTTCACTTCAATGCTTTTGGGCTGAACTACTTCCTTCTTGGGAAGAGTCACCGTAAGCACTCCGTTTGCAAATTCGCCTTCAATCTTAGACTCTTCCACATCTTCGGGAAGGGAGAAGGCGCGTTCAAAGCTCTGGCTGCTTCGTTCACAGATGAGCAGTTTTTTTCCATCCTTCTCTTCCTTGGAGCTCTGCTTGGCAGAACTGAGTCTGAGTACGTGTTTCTCAATGTTCACCTTAACATCTTCCTGCTTATATCCGGGAAGTTCGGCCTCCAGAATGTAGGCCTTGTCTGTCTCGGTAATGTCTACAGGAGGAACTTTCGTTGAGGTAAGACCCCAATCACCCAGCATGTTGCTGAAAAGTGAATCAAAGGGCGATACCACCGGTGTCCGATAATTGTTTCTAGTTGTAAGATATGCCATTAGTACACCTCCATGTGTCTATCTATATGTAATCCCCTTTTGGGGTTTCACTTATATACATGCATGAAGCGTGCCAACTTTATAAATACATGCTTAAAGCCATGTTTTACAGCCAAATACTAGAATTATCAACATACTCAAACGATTCTTATCTCTCATTTCAAGGCTCACTAGACACCAATGGGTCAAACTGGTAGGCAGAGCAGCAAAAAAACTGCTCAACCGTATCAGAATGACCCACCTATTGATAAAACACGACTAGAACGGGACATTACCCCTGTTAGAGCTTGTCACTCATCGTAGCAACCATAACAGCCTTGATCGTATGCATCCTATTTTCTGCCTCGTCAAAGACCACAGAGTGCTTGCTTCTGAAGACTTCATCGGTTACCTCAAGTTCGGTCAGACCATACTCTGCATGGATCTGCCGGGCTACGGTAGTCTCTAGGTCATGGAAGGAAGGGAGGCAGTGCTCAAAGAGCACGTTCTCATTTCCGCTTGCGCGAAGCAGATCCATGGTGACCTGATAATCCTTCAGCAGCGCGATACGGCTAGAAGTCTGATCTTCCTCCCCCATCGATACCCAGATATCTGTATAAATGATGTCAGCTCCCTTCACCGCTTCATACGGATCGGTATGTGTTGATATGACCGAGCCTGTCTGTTTGGCTATAGGGTTAAGTTCTGCGATAAGGTCCTCAGCAGGAAAGAGCTCTTTAGGTGCGCCAATACTATAGTGCATGCCCACCTTGGCTGCCCCTATCATCAGGGCATTGGAGACGTTGTTCCTCCCGTCGCCTATATATGCCATCTTCATCTTGTTCAGAGGTTTCCCCGTATGCTCCATGGCAGTGAGGAAGTCTGCAAGAACCTGAGTGGGGTGGTCATCATCGGTGAGACCGTTCCATACCGGGACACCACTATAACGAGCAAGGTCTTTGACGATCTGCATAGCAAAGCCACGATACTCGATGCCGTCATACATTCGGCCAAGCACCTGAGCTGTATCCTCAATAGACTCTTTCTTTCCCATCTGGCTGTTGGTCAGAAAAGTGACGCAGGCACCTTCATCAAAGGCTGCGACTTCAAAGGAACAACGTGTACGTGTAGATGTCTTGTCAAAGATGAGAACAACATTCTTCTTATCTAAAAGTGATCCTTCAAGGTTCTTGGAGTACGGCTTATTTTTCTTTTTAGCCTTGAGCTCTTTGGCAAGGTCCAACAGATAGTGGATCTCCTCTGTAGTAAAATCCTTGAGTGTGAGAAAGCTTCGTCCCTTGAGTGTTATCCCTTTGTTCATGCTACCCTCCGTTTGATGAAAAAATCATACATATTTATGCACAAAAAAGCAATATATATGCATAAGTATACAATAAAATTTATACATATATTCTGATGTAAAAAGCCCCCCAACACAAGGAAGGGGGGACCAGATTAACAAAAGTTTGGTTATTCGGTAACTAGAATGACTTCACCGTTTACATATTGCTTTGCAACATATGCCTTGATCTTATCACCACGGAGGGCTTTGACCAGTGCGACGATGCGAGGATCACTCTCATTACCCTGCTTGACTGCCACAACGTTGACGTAGGGGCTGTCAGAGCCTTCTATAAGCAAACCGTCACGGGTTGCGATAAGGCCGGCGGGGATGGCATAGTTACCGTTGATGATAGCTGCATCAACATCCTGCAAGACGCGGGGAAGTGATGCGGCTTCAATTTCACGGAACTTCAGGCCTTTAGGGTTCTTGGAAATATCCATGGGAGTTGCTTCAAGACCTGCATTAGCTTCAAGGGTAAGAAGTCCTGCACTTTGCAACAAGAGAAGAGCACGACCTTCGTTGGTGGGGTCATTGGGAATTGCAATAGTTGCACCCTGAGGGAAGTCCGCAATAGCCTTGTGCTTTTTAGAGTAGAGGGCGAAAGGCTCCACATGGATACCGCCTGCATTTACCAGGTGATAGCCACGATCGTTGTTAAAGGATTCGAGGTAAGGAATGTGCTGGAAGAAGTTCGCATCAAGCTCGCCTGTCTCTAAGGCTTCATTGGGAGTCACATAGTCTGTGAATTCACGAACTTTGAGGGTGATGCCTTGGGCTGCAAGATCCTCAACAACAAGGTTAAGAAATGCGGCATGAGGCTCGGGGGTCGCACCAACAGTCAATACATTTGAAGAGGACTGTTCCTTTGTTCCGGCAGCAAAAAGTGTTGCGGCCACGAGGATTACCAATGCAATAGTAATTATTTTTTTCATATTTTCTCCTACTCTCCCCGAAGGCGAGAGGTATACACGAATAGTGTCAGCGTTTAGCCAACAGATGAGAACTGATTTTGTTACCGACTACCTGGATGATCTCAACGAGGACCAGAATAATAATTACAGCAACAACCATAACGTCTCCGCGGAAGCGTTGGTATCCATAACGAATAGCAAGGTCTCCCAATCCCCCTCCTCCGATAGCCCCAGCCATGGCCGAGTATCCAATGAGGTTGATGATCGTCAGCGTCACTCCGCTGACAAGCGAGGGCAAGGCTTCCGGGATAAGGACTTTTCGAATAATTTGCCAGTTAGTAGATCCCATTGCGCGGGCGGCCTGAACGACCCCCGGATCCACCTCCTTCAGCGCGGTCTCAATGACACGTGCCACAAATGGAGCAGCTGCAATAGACAGCGGTACTATAGTAGCGGCGGTACCAATACTGGTACCAATAAGAATGCGTGAAAGAGGGAACAACAAAATCATCAAAATGATGAAAGGAAACGATCGTAACACGTTAACGATCCTTCCCAGGACGTTGTTCAGTATAGGCTTGGGGATGATGCCCCCCTGCTCCTCGCCTGAAGTGATGGAAAGGAGAATTCCCAAAGGCAGCCCCATCAAAAGGGAGAAAATTGTTGAGAAGAGGACCATACTTAACGTCTGACCCGTAGAATTCAGTACAAGCATCCAAAGTTTACTCATAGTTTGCCCTCCTCTTCTACAAGGACACCCTGACTTCTCAGTGCATCGATGGTCTTTTCCTTTATAGCTTCATCACCGCTTATATCTACAACCATGGTTCCGATCTCCACATCCCCAACCTTCTGCACACCACCTGCACGAATATTAAACTCGACTCCAAGATCCCTAGTTATCCTACTGAGGATAGGTTGGTCTGTGGTATCTCCACGGAATCGAAGGGTATAGGTTCCTATTTTCTTAGACCACTGAACCATCTTGTCCTGGCGATCAGCGCTTTCATCAAGACCAACAAGGTGAGCGAGAAAATCCTTGGTAACCGCACTGGAGGGATTGGCGAAGATATCTGTGACAAAGCCCTGTTCGACAACTTTTCCATCATCGAGGACAGCCACTTGCTCACAGGCATCGCGGACAACTTCCATCTGATGGGTTATCATGACAACGGTCAGGGACATCTTTTTCTGGATTTCCTTCAACAAGGAAAGGATGGAATGGGTAGTCTGAGGATCCAAGGCACTGGTAGCTTCATCGCAAAAAAGGATGTCAGGGTTACATGCCAAAGCCCTGGCGATGGCGACTCTTTGCTTCTGACCACCGCTTAGCGTGCTGATAGGTGCCTTCCCCCGCCCTTCTAAGGCTACAAGGGCAAGCAGTTCATCCACTCTCTCTTTTATTGCCTCTTTGCTCATCCCGTTTATTTCCAGAGGATAGGCAATGTTCTCTTCCGCATTCCGCGAAGAGAATAGATTGAAGTTCTGAAAGATCATGCCGACTCTGCGTCTGCGTTCTATCATGGAACGCTTGGTAAGATTATCCACCCGAACATCATCAAAATAGACTTCACCGCCGTTAGGACTCTCAAGGAGACTGATGAGACGCACCAACGTTGATTTGCCTGCACCACTTTTCCCAATGATACCATAGATGGTATTGGAGGGTATGAAGAGACTCACCCCATTAACGGCATGCAGATTGCCATAAGATCTTTGTAAATTGTCTAACCTAATCTGCATAAATATACCTTCCGTACTCAATGAATTGCTACCATCATAGTAAAAAGGGGTACCTTGGACAAGAGCAACAGGGGAAAAACACGAAAGGAAGCATATAAAGTGTAAAAACATGCATTATATCTAGAAACAGGAAAAGGACGCAAAAGCGTCCTTCTCCATCTATATATAACCGACTACATAGTCGGACTAGGGCAAAAAAAGGCCCGGCGGCTACCTACTCTCCCACGGAAAACCGTAGTACCAT
>CAXYZP010000003.1:0-28831 GCA_964293175.1 uncultured Sphaerochaeta sp. | reverse complement strand
GTATGTACCCTTCTTCGTTACTGCAAAACAACGTAGTGAACAGGCCTTAATACAAGTAGTCCAAGAGGCCTGGGTTAATGGCATTAGTACGAGAAAGATAGAGAAACTAGCGAATGCCATGGGCATAGAAAGACTCTCTGCCAGTCAAGTCTCCCACATTAACAAAGGTCTAGACGAGATGGTGCATGAGTTTCGTCAAAGAACCTTAGAGTCAGAATATCCCATCATTTGGGTAGATGCGTTATATGAAAAGATACGAGCAGAGAATCACGTTCAAAACATGGCAGTAATGGTAGTTAAAGCTGTTAATCTTGACGGAAAGGCCCAAATACTGGCCATAGAGCCCATGCTTCGAGAATCTGAAGAAACTTACCGTAATCTATTCAAATCGCTTAAAGAGCGAGGATTACGAGATGTCTGGCTCTGTGTCTCTGATGCCCATTTAGGCTTGCAAGCTGCCATTAAAAAAGAGTTTATTGGTTCTAGTTGGCAGAGGTGTAAAGTTCACTTTATGCGTAACATATTAGCCTATGTGGGACATCGGAGCAAAGATCACTTTGCCAAAGAGCTAAAGCATATTTGGTTACAACCCAATATTGATCAAGCTCGCCTGTATGCAAATAATGTAATAGCTACCTACCAAGATAAGTTTCCCAAAGCGATAGCATGCTTGGAAGAAGGTCTTGAGGACTCTTTACAATTCTATCGCTTTGATAAGATTGACCATAGAAAGATCTCTTCTACAAATAATCTAGAGAGATTACATAGAGAGATTCGTCGAAGAAGTAGAGTCGGAGGAGTCTTCCCCTCAATTGATTCCTACATTCGTTTAATAACATCCTATTTAATAGAAGATGAGGAGGATTGGATAACCAATAAATCTTACATAAGCGTTCAGGCATTGATTGAACAAAGACTTACATTAAAAGAAACTGCCTAAGTAAGGAGAGTTTTCCATGACTAAAGCAATGTAAATTGCGAACATGGCTAGACACTACCTTCTTTATTATAAAAACAATGGTCTCCTGTAAAGAGTAATGTCCTCTTAATTGATTCTTCTTTTCCTTCATTAACATGCCTCCAATAAGCTTATGGTAATATCCTGCAATCCGAACTCTTCTTTGAAGCACCTCAGAGGTGTAAAGCCATTGAGGATCTTTCTTGGATAGGTGTTCATCCAATCCTGGATTTCCCTTATGCTCTTAGCCTTGATGAACGCGAAGTCAGTCCCTTTGGGAAGGAATCTCCTTATGATCCCATTGTGATTTTCATTCGAGCCTCTCTCCCAGGAGGAGTAGGGATGGGCGAAATACAATATGGTCCTTTTGATCTTGGTCAGCACCGAGCCCTCCAGGCCTAGAACATCAGAGAATTCAACTCCATTATCAAAGGTGATTGAGAGGAAGACCTTACGGAACAAACGACTGCCGAACTGCTTCTCTATTTTGTCGAATGCTTCCCTTACGGACTTCGCTGTCCTGTCCGGAATCTTGATTATTATCTCCATCCTGGTCTTACGCTCCACAAGTGTCAGCAGGCATTGCTTTGACCCTTTCTTGTTGCTGTAGACAGTGTCTCCCTCCCAGTGACCACCCTCCAGACGCTTTCCAACCTCCTTGGGACGGTTCTCTATGGACCGGGCTGCAAACTCCACGTTAGAGTGCCTTCTAGGGCTCCTGTGCCCATTGCTACGCTTCATCTTGCCTTTCCTTGGCAAGTCCTCGATCGTGACGTCTGGGATGTCCCCGGCCTCTATCCAGTTATATAGGGTCTTCTCGCAGATACTCAGCCCTTCGGGCCAGTCATCTTTCCCTTCCAGCTTTTTCAGCACGGCATAGGGGCTGTAATTATGCACCAGTATCAGAACCGATATCTTTTTCACCAGATCATAATGCTTGCCCGACTTGGGCATTGGCCCCTTGTACTTCATCTTCTCCTCTGCATCGATCTGGGCATGGTCTGCATTGTACTCAGTACGCGAAAAGGGGATGTCTCCAAGTACATGCTCTACCATCCCTCTCGCAAGCTCCCTGCTGATCGTCTTGGGGCTCTTCTGAAAGATCTTCCCCAGTACTGTAGGGCTGCGTTCTTTTCTGTATTTGTTGGTGCCAGCATAATAATATTGGAGCTTCAGCCTTTCGCCCCAGTTGAAATGACTTCCCTTACAGTGCTTTTCCAGTATAAACTGTTTACGTCCCATGGTTTCTCCGTGTTGTTCTTGATTTGTTGTTAAACCAATGATAGCACGGGTTCCATGGGATAATTTTTTTCCTGCCTTCTCTCCCTTTTTAAGTGGACATCTTATCTTACTGCTCACCGTGCTTCACATCCTCCTAAAAACTCATACCGTAATGTTCCTTGGTATGATATGCTTAGGGCGACATCATTCATTGGAGGGAAAATCTTGAAAAATTCAATTCGTATCAAATCTATGGCAATTGCCATGGTGCTTGTTTTGCTGGCAATACCCGTGTTTGCCCAGAATACCAGTTCTGCTAACATCAAGCTTATCGGAGCCTGGCCTCTTGAGGCTAAGATGGAAGCGGGGTATACCCTGAAAATTCCTATGCTTCAGGGAGAAGGCCCTCTATTCAGTGGTAATAACCTCAAGGTAAAAGGCTTGCTTGGCCTGTCTCCTGTAGCCGCAACCTTAGGTGTCGATGCGGTACTGACACCCATTGCCGTAATGGAACTCACCTTGGGAGGCGCTCTTGGTACCGGATGGGATTTTGATGCTATGGAAATTTCAGGACTGCTTATGAGTACAGATCCAATTGGTGTATCAGATCTCACAGCTGATCCTCTTGGTGGGGTATATTATAAGGGTAGGGCAGGTGCTGCCTTGCAATTTGACACCGGAGCGATTTTCCCTGGCGATTGGACTAGCATCCTGCTACGTACCTATCATGAAATTATGTACCAAAGATATAGTGGTGCAAAAAGTGGCCAAGCTTGGGAGTATGAGACTTCTGGTGCTAAAGTAAATGGATTTAATTATAAAGGTGAATATGTTGTTGGGTATAAACTTCCTCTGATGCTTAACATGGTTGCCATCCAATTGGAAACATTTTCCTATAATCTGTTTGGTGATGTTGATCATCCTTTTAAGTATGATGTTGGCGTTATTGGCAATTTGGGACTGTTAGCTGGTTTGGATCTCACTGTAATTGTGCAGGGTACAAACCTTAAGAAGGATTCTGGCACCAAAGAGGTCGAAGTAGTTCCTTTCCGCTACAAACGAGTTGGGGTCATGCTCAACTACTCTTTCTAAAACATGTGAAATAGGTACAATTCAGGCATCTCCTGACCGGGGATGCCTGTATTATAACCCTCCGCCCTTGATTATTTTTCGGATTGAGCAACCTGATGTTTCTCCAAACACCCCTATCTTCCCTATCACCACTTTCCTATCCTTTTGACTTCCCCCTAACCCTAGAGTATCTTATACCTATGGATCTTATTTCATGTCGCAAAGATTTGGATATTTTGTACTATAAAAGAGAGGAGAATCAAATGGATAAAAAGAAATTGGCTGATGCTGTACGTATTTTAAGTATGGATGGAGTGCAGAAGGCTAACTCAGGACACCCTGGAGCCCCTATGGGGATGGCAGATATTGCAGAAGTGCTTTTTAGACGGACTATGCGTTATAACCCAAAGAATCCCTCTTGGGAAAATCGTGATAGGTTTGTCCTATCCAACGGACATGCCTCCATGCTTCTGTATTCCTTGCTGCATCTGACCGGCTATGATATGAGCCTTGATGACTTGAAGCAGTTTCGCCAGCTGGGCTCCAAAACACCCGGGCACCCCGAATGTGATGTTACCCCAGGGGTAGAGACCACCACAGGTCCTTTGGGCCAGGGGCTTGCCAATGCCGTTGGAATGGCCATGGCAGAGAAAAAGCTTGCTTCCACCTTCAACAGGAAGGATCTTCCTATCGTTGATCACTATACCTACGCTTTTGTAGGTGATGGATGCCTCATGGAAGGTATCTCCCATGAGGTAGCCTCCCTTGCAGGGACTTGGAAACTTAATAAGCTCATAACCTTCTATGATAGCAATGGTATCTCTATCGACGGAGAGATTACCGATTGGTTTACCGATGATACCGCACAGCGGTTCTCATCCTATGGCTGGCACGTCATAGCCGATGTCGACGGACATGACCCTCATGCGATAGCAAAGGCAATTTCCAAGGCAAAGGCCAATACGGACCAACCCACCTTGATCATCTGTAATACGATAATAGGCTTTGGATCCCCAAACAAGCATGGTAAGGCCTCAAGTCATGGTTCACCCTTAGGTGAAGACGAAGTTTCTCTGGCTAGAAAACAGCTCGGATGGAAATATGAAGAGCCCTTCTATGTTCCTGAGGAGATGTATGCAGATTGGGATTTCACAAAACAAGGCGCGGAGCTGGAAAAAGAGTGGAATGAGCTTTTTGCCGAATATAAGAAACAGTACCCCAAAGAAGCAGCTGAGTTTGAACGTAGAATACAGGGAACCTATCCCGATGGATGGGAAGCCAAGCTAGATGAGACGATCGCTACATGGCAAAAAGATAAGCCCAATATTGCATCACGCAAGGCTTCCCAGCTTATGCTGGACCAGATCAGTGCCTTGATGCCCGAACTGTTAGGAGGGTCTGCGGACCTTACCCCATCGAATCTGACCCAAGGCAAGGCTTCAGAGAGTTACGACATTGATGAAGCCAAGGGCACGTATCTGCACTTTGGTGTTCGTGAGTTTGGTATGATGGCCATTCTCAATGGCATAGCATTGCATGGCGGGTTTGTCCCCTATGGTGGAACGTTCCTCATGTTTATGGAGTATGCCCGCAATGCGATCAGAATGTCGGCGATTATGAAGTTGCCTGTAATCCAGGTATTCACCCATGACTCCATCGGTCTTGGAGAGGATGGTCCTACCCACCAGGGAGTCGAGCAAGCGGCAAACTTGCGCATGACTCCTAATATGGTTGTATGGAGACCTGCTGATGCTGTAGAGACTGGCGTTGCCTGGAAGAGTGCCCTAAAGCGTAAGGATGGACCAACCTCCCTGCTCTTAAGCCGTCAGAATCTGGTGCCTCAAGATCGTACAGACAAGCAGGTCCAGGAGATCAATAAGGGTGGGTATGTCATTTGGGAATCCAAGGGCACGCCTGAGATTATCCTGATTGGAACCGGATCTGAACTCGATCTCGCCATGCAGGCAGCTAAGCGCTTGGATGCGGATGGTAAAAAGGTCAGAGTCGTATCGATGCCCTCAGCTGAGGTCTTTGAGATGCAGGATGATGCATATCGCCAAAGCGTGCTGCCATCTTCTGTTCGCAAGAGAGTTGCTGTTGAAGCAGGATGGGACGACTATTGGTTCAAGTATGTGGGTCTCGATGGTAAGATCATCGGTATGCACAGCTTCGGAGAGTCTGCTCCTGCAGACAAGCTGTACGAGCATTTCCATATTACTTCTGATGCTGTATATGAGGCTGCCATCGCCCTAAAGTAGGGGTATATGAATCAGTCTAGTATAGATACGTATTGTAGTGATATGCCCGCTTCCCCAAGGAGGTGGGCATATCTTGTTTGCCTGTTTTTTTCTCTCTCTCTCTCTTTCTGCCTGGTCGCTGTGTTACCAAGAGGCGGATACCAGTCTTCTAATCGGTTTTATATTTCACGACAGTAAAAAGAGAGCCTCATAGTGAGACTCTCTTTTACTGATATTCCTTGTTCTAGACTTCTGTTTCGACCTCTGTTTCCGCTTCTTCCGTCTCATCAACCTTAGGCTTCAGGCGTCTTTCATCACGGTAGATGACCGGCGACGCTCCAAAGAGATACTCATCATCGATAGCGGTTCTCTCCATCTTGAGCATCTCCTCTGCTATCTTGGTGACTCCCCGTCTGAAGTCAGGGGAGTTAATCTCAACGACAGTCTTTCCGCGTTGCTTGCGGTAGTGGGAGTAGTGCTTCCAGAGGCTGTTAGTCATTTTTGCAGTTGTCGATGGCTTTCTCAAGAGTTCAAGGACCTCTTTACGGAACTTTGGTTCGAACTCCAAGAATTCACTTTTCTGCAATGCAGCTAAGGTGCGTCCCATCTCCCTTGCCCAAGTGTTGTCCAGCTCCTGGCACAGGAATTTCAGCCTGTACCACGCATCATACAACTCCTGGGTGGTTGTGATAGGGAGGTCGCTGAACCAGAGGAACGCCAACATCCTGCGTCTCCAGTCCCACCACTTGAGAGGGCTTTGCAAGTCACTTGCCGGGATGAGGAAATATCCTTTCTTAAGGAGCAGAGACCCGAAGGTCCCTGGAGGGTTTCCCCTTTTTGTGCTTTTGAGCGTAGTGCGGTATACCCCGCATGATGGACTTCCGTCCATATAGACAAAGGCACGGGTATTACACCTCTCAAGAGCTTCCATACATACCTTGCACCCCTCGATCATCTCCTCTGTTACCACTCTTCCATGACGGTTCTTTACCTCAGCCTCTCCTGTCCATACATCATCGCCTGTACCGTTGCTCAGATGTACCGGGTCACGGGGGATGCCCATGCCCGCCATGCACTCAGGGCATACCGGACACCAGATGTAGTCAAGCTTCTCGCGTCCAAGATGAGCGAGCATATCAAAGCCTTTTCCGTTATAGCGTACAGGACCTCCCATACAGCAGAGACTGATGCCTATGGGTATTTTTTTGGTAAGTATCACAGGTTGTTGTAAGTTCATTGGCTTGGCTCCTTGTTGTTGTGTATATGCTAGCATGGTTTCTCGGCCTTGGGTGAAATTACCAGGAAAATTGCATCTGGTACAGTATAGTTTTATCGAAAGCTAAAACCTCCATCGATCAGTATTCTGGATTTTTTTAGGCTTCTTCTCACAGATCCGAAGGGTGTCTGACCAAGCATATCCAAGCTCTTCGCTGATACGTTGGCTCAGCAGGTTAAGCTCCTTGCTGTTGGCAAGCAACGGCCCGTCAAAAGCCTTGATGAAGAACCTCGGGCGCAAGTCGTTCGGATACTGGATATAGGAATGGAGTATGAATTATGATGCTGGATGCTGTGCCACGGGGCGATGGATCGCCGTGTGACCACAGTCAGGATTGTATTGATATCTGCCTCAGAAGGAGCCTTCAGGAAGGTGTTGGTTGCTAGGTCCTTCTTTATGCCTACGACTCGATAGCACCTTTCTTTTTTGCATAGATGGAGGAGCCTACCATTGCCAAGAGGGTAAATACATAGGGGATGGCCAGGATGAAATCAGAAGGGATGTTCAAAGCTCCCTGTGCATAGTTGGAGAAGGCCTCAGCAAGGCCAAAGACGAAGGCCGCTATGAGCAGTCCAAAGGGTTTCTTGTTTCCTAAGAAGATTACCACAAGGGCTATCCATCCTTTTCCTGCTGTGATGTTAGGAACAAATGCCCCTAGATTCAGGGTAAGCAGCGCCCCTCCAAGACCACAGGTGAACCCTGAGATGAGGAAGGAGGCGAATCTATAACGGTTAGGGCGCATGCCCAAGGATGAGAGAGCTTCCGGATGCAATCCTGTTGCCCGGATTCTAAAGCCGAAGGGTGTCCTGTAGAGTACAAAGGAACAGATTATCAGCAATAGCCAGCTTAGGTAGACAAAGGCCGAGTGCCCAATGAAGATATCCCCTAGGATAGGGATCTTTGCCAAGGCGGGTGTTCCCAAGAGGGGCAGGGAGGGGATGTGCTCAAAGACAACCACCCCTTTGTTTGCAAACAAGGCAAATGAGAGCACCACAGTAAGTCCGGAGGCGAAGAGGTTTACGGCAAGGCCTGTGATAAATACGTTGGACTTCAGCTGTAACGTAACAGAGGCCAGTATGGCTGACAGCAGCATGGTGCATCCGATACCGAGCAAGGTTCCCAGTACCATGCTTCCCGTGTAGTGGGTGAATATGACCGCGCAGAACGCGCCCATGAGCAGCAATCCTTCCAAGGCTATGTTCAACATGCCTGAGAGCTCGGTGAAGAGCCCTCCCATAGATGCTAACAACAAGGGGGTCATGATGGTCACCGCACTATGGAGCATGGGGAGGGTGAATTGCATCATATGTGTCGCCCCCTTTTTTCAAACAGGGAGAGCAGCACTTCACTACTAATAAGGAAGAATACGATTGATTGCACTATGGCCGCTATTTCGAAGGTGACATCGGAGTGAAGCATGGCGCTTCGTGCCCCGGCTTCTATATAGGCGAAGAACAGGGCGGCTGGGATAACCATCGAGGGTTTGCTTTTGGCTATCAGGGCGACAGCAAGACCGTTCCAGCCCATGCCTGCGGAGAACTCCTTGATACTGGAGAAATAGGTTCCGTAAATGGCAAAACCACCACCGAGGCCATAGAGGAACCCACTGAGGAACATGGGAAGTATGATAAACTTTCTCGTGTTGATGCCCCCATACTTGGCAAAGCGACTATTGAGGCCTGTCATGCGAAGCTCATAGCCACTTTTTGTTTTGTAGAGGTAGATATGTACTGCTATGACGGCAACTAGGGCAAAGAACAGGGCAGAACTGAGACTCGAGGGGGGAAGCAATGCCGAAAGCCTAAAAGATTCAGGTATTTTCCTCGTAGCTATCAGGCTGGTAGCAGGATCCATGAAAGGCCCTGCTATAAGGTAATTCACCACCAGAACAACCGCATTGGAAACAAGAAACGAAGTTATGAGTTCGCTGGTATTCCATTTCATACGAAGGTATCCCGAAAGCCCTGCCAGGCCTCCCGCCACTGAGGCTCCGATGAAGAGTGCCAGTATAGCTCCTATGAAGCCTAGAGAGGCAAAGGCAATAGCACAGAGTGTAGTTACGAGTGCTCCGCTATAGATCTGTCCTTCCCCTCCTAGGTTGAAGTTGCCCGACCTCATAGCAAGGGAGACTCCCAAGCCACCGAATATCAGGGGGATGGCGCCGTTGAGCATATTGCCAAAATAATAGGTGTTTTGTAGGGGACCTAGGAAAAAGTACCTGAGGGTCTTGGCTGGAGTTTTGCTGAGTAGGAAGGATAGTATTATCACGCCACAGAGGGCTATTAGGATGATGAGGAGACTTCCAGCACTTTCTTGCAGGGTGGGAAATGCTTTTGTACTTTTCGGGGTTTTTCTTTCAACCAAGGGAGGCCTCCTGGTTTTTGATTCCCAGCATATATTCTCCGATCTCTTCCTTGGAGAGCTCTCTTGCCTCATCCCCGATAAAAGAGGCTACCCGGGTTCCCCTGTACAAGACGATGATTCTATCAGCTACGGTAAGGATCTCATCGAGATTGGACGAGATGAGGATGACGGCAGCCCCCTTATCTCTCAGGGATGCCATCTGTTTGTACACAAACTGGCTGCTGGCGATATCGAGGCCCCAGGTGGGTTCTGAAAAGACGATGTAGTCCTCATATCGTTCGATCTCCCTAGCTAGGATCACTTTCTGGATATTGCCTCCACTCATGGTGCCTATGGGCATCTGGGCTGTCCCTTTTGCCGAGTATTTTTCCAATAGGTCGTTGGTGTGTTTGGTGACCTGCTTCTGGTCGATAAAGCCATTTTTACGGAAGGATTTGCTCTCTCCCACAATGATGTTCTCTTGTACGCTCGCCTTGAGGGCACTGCCTATCAAAAGTCTGTCAGACGGAACGTACGCCAGGCCCTGCTTACGCAGTTGGGCTGTTCCAATATTGGTAATATCTTTCCCGTTATGTAGGATTTTCCCATCAAAGATTGGAATAAACCCCCCAAGCACAGCCTCAAGGACTCCCAGGCCGTTTCCGCTGACTCCTGCAAATCCAAGTATTTCCCCTGAATAGGCTGTGAATGTGAGATCGTTGAGCAGTGGCCTCTCTTGGCCCTGCCTGAGCACGGTGATATTCTTGCACTCTATGACAGGGCGGCTCTCTTCTGTCCGCTTTGCATGCTTGATGGAGAGCGATACACTCTTGCCCATCATCAAAGCCGCTATCTGCCTTTCATCCACATCTTTCGTCTCATAGGTCCCGAGCATTTTTCCCTGCCGCATGACGGCAACACGGTCTGAGATGGCTTTGATCTCCTGGAGCTTGTGGGTTATGAGGATCAGGGACTTACCCCGTTTAGCAAGCTGTCTGAGGGTAGAGAACAGGGTTTCAATCTCTTGTTCGGTAAGTACTGCCGTCGGTTCATCCAGGATGAGGATATCAACATCTCTGTAGAGCATCTTGATGATCTCCACCTGTTGCTTCTGACCCACGGTAAGGTTTCGTACCAGCATGTTGGCTTCAATGGAAAAACGGTGGTGCTCGATAACTTCATTGACCAGACCAACAGCCCTCTTCAGGTCATAGGTAATGCCATGCTTGCGTGGCTCTATGCCCATCAGGATATTCTGTGCAACGGTGAATTCCTCCACAAGCATAAAATGTTGGTGGACCATGCCGATACCCAGGCGGTTTGCAATCAGCGGAGAGTCTATGTCTTCTTGGTTGCCCCGTATTTTTATGCTGCCTTGCTCATGGCTTTCGAGGCCATACAGCACTTTCATCAGGGTCGTTTTTCCAGCACCATTCTCACCTGCCAAGCAGAGGATCTCACCTTTGTACAATAATAAATCTACTCCGTCATTTGCTCGGAGGTTATTTTGGGGATATGTCTTAGTGATGGTACGCATCTCAACAGCAAGTTCCAATAGCATCACTCCTTAAAAACTATTTTTGTTATAGGGCGGGTAGGGTATAGGCAATCTTGCCTGTATAGATATCGTCCATGAATGCATCGAACTCTATCCTGATGGCTTCAGGAAGGTTATTGGTGTAGGCAGGGTCATCGGCGATAAAGCCCAGATACCCCTCTTGTGCACCGACAACTGAAGCTTTTCCATACTCTATAGTATTGTTCAAAGCATCCTTGAGGATCTCTTTGGTCAGTTTCTTCTGCTCCATCGAACCACAGCCTATAACAGAGCCTGGAGCACTCTTATACTCGTTGGTATTGTGGAAAACAATATAGGCACCTTGTTCCTTGGCAACTTTAAACAAGCCTTGGGCAGCGCCTCCTGCGATAGCTGCAAAGACATCTACCCCTGCATTTTTCATACTTGTGGCAAGATCTGCTGTCTTGTTTGCATCAAACCAGTTTCCAATGACGCGGAAGTCCAACTCAATGTCAGGATTGACCATTCTTGCACCGTCGAGGAATCCTGGCACCATATGCTTATTCAGCAAGGGATACTCCTGAGCTGCAATGAATCCGATTTTTAAAGCTTTGTTCGCATGGCTCATGTTGCTGGTGGTCACCAAACCTGCGAGGTATCCTAGGAAGAGAGACTGTTCGTACTGATTGTAGAGGTAGGTCCGTATCTGTGGATCGCCTTCCATCCATGCATCGGTGATGACGAACTTCTGTTTGGGAAATTTCTTGCCGATGGATGCACAGATTTCCGGTAGGGAGGGGTTAGACCCCAAGACAAGGTCATACTCACCGGTAGCGACCAGAGATGTGAGCTGCTCTTCCCACTGTGCCTGGTTGAAGCCGGCTTCATATATCTTTACCTGTACATTCTGATTTTCCGATGCAAACTCAGTCGCTCCTTCTGCAAGAGCAGTATAGGGAGGGCTTCCCGCCGTCACTCCGGTGATATATACCAAGATTGAGAGAGACGGTGTGCCATCTGTCTCTTTCTCCATACTCCCCGCCGCTACGGCAAGAGAGAGAACCATGCTGAAGAGTAGTGCTATACAGAGGATTTTTTTCATTATCGTCTCCTTTTGGCCAGCTGCAGAAAACAGCATTGACCTGCACCTCTAAGCTTCTACCTTTGAGAGTGCCTTGTCTACACCCCAGTGGCTATGAACCAGCCCATTTACTGCTTCTAACATAGCATCAACCTTGCCAAAAGACCAGATATTCCTTCCCATAGCGATACCGCTGCCTCCAGCCTGCAATGAGTCATGGATGGTCTGAAACACCTGGCGAACCGAATTTGTCTTAGATCCCCCAAGAATGACAATGGGTACCGGGCACCCCTCAACAACCTCGGCAAAGGACTCGATACTCCCTGTATAGTAGGTCTTTATGAGGTCTGCTCCGATCTCGGCTCCCATACGGGCTACCATGCGGATCGCCTCAGGATCATGGGAGGGGAACTCCTTTCCCTTGATAGTGCCTTTAGCCATGGCTTCCACCATGACAGGCAATCCAAGGCGGTGGCACCGGTCTATTGCGAGGGATGCTTGTCTGATAAAGGCTCCCTCATGCTCATGACCGAATTTGACTGTGATGGCAGCGCATGTAGCGCCATAGGCGATAGCGGTTTCAGGCTCGACGATCATCTCCTCCTGGAATTTCCCCCCAAGGACGGTGAAGCCCCCGGTGAGGCGCAAGAGCAATGATGTGGATCTGTCCCATTCCTCGAGCGATGCATCGACGAAACCCTTGGTGGTAAGGATGCCATCGACCTTAGCATCGACACAGGCTTTGACTATTGTGCTGGGATGTATAATCCCTGGCATGGGCCCAGCGATGGAGCCATGGTCCAGGGCTATGATGACTGATCGACCATCTTTTTTGTCAAAGATTGCCCTCTTGCGTAAGGTGAGTCCTGATAGCATAGCTTACTCCTTCTTGGGTATTCGCCCTTGTTTGAGACTTCTGTAGGTTGCGAACAACTCGTCATAGATTCTTTGCAGTTTAGGATTTGGCTTGAAGATGTGCTTTGTCTGTACCACAGATCTCGCAGCTTCCTTATAGGAAGCGAAACGGCCAAGAGCTGTCAAAGCAATGACGAGACATCCCATGAGCTCGGCATCCTGCATGGCGGGGATACGTACTTCACGCCCTGTTATATCCGCTTTGAGCTGGTTCATAAAACTACTTTCGCTCGGGCCTCCGGTAATGCGCAGTTGTCCGACCTCCGATCCTAGTTCCTCCATGACGGTTATGACATCCCGCATGGCAAAGCAGGTCCCTTCAGCAACTGAGCGTAAGATTTCACTCTTTCCTGTCTCCAAGTTCAAGCCCGAGAAGGCCGCCCGTGCATCAGGATCCCAAATAGGGGCACGCTCCCCGCTGAGGTAGGGCAGAAAGACCACACCCCCCGATCCCGGTTCTGCCTTTTCCATCTGTGCATAGAGGTCTGTAAAGGATGTATCCTTGCTGCCTACAAGGTTTTTGGCCCACTCTATAGCCTTGCCGGAGGTGGAGATGATGCCCGATACATTATAATAGGGGGCAACGGGGTGACGATAGGTCATCAGGCGAGGGTCCCCCAAGGGTTTTCGGGTGCAGAGGTTGATTCCTTCCGACGTACCCGAGCGGTTGCATACCTGCCCGACTTCCACGGTCCCAGTTCCTAGGATCGAGACATAGAAGTCAGGAGCTCCGGCATATACAGGTATTCCGGCAGGAAGCCCTAACGTTTTGCTTGCAAGGTTTGTCACAGGTCCTATAAGGTCTCCTGGATTGCAGAAGGGAGGGAATTTGCCCGTGTCCAGACCGAGCTTGGTCACAAGACTCTCTGTCCAGTACCACTGGTGTGAGTCATCGGAGTGAATGATGGCTTTAGCCACCCCTGTAAGCAGATAGTCGAGATACTCGTGCGAGGAGAGAAGCCAAAGGCTTGCATCGTAGGTCTTTTTTTCATGACGGAAGAGGTAGAGTGCCTTTGGCAGGAAGAAGCCTGAGTCGACAAAGGTTCCCAGCATCCCACTGATTTCTGCACCCTCTGTGACAGGACGTCGGTCAAGCCAGGTCCTGGCCATGCCTGTTTTGGAAAACAACAAACCTCCCGTGCTTTCAGGCTCTCCCAATACAGGAACTAGGGTAGGCCCGTTGCCACTGATCACTACAGCTTTGACTGAAGAGAGAGTATCTCCAAAAGCTTCGCAGACGGTGCTTAGGGCTTTGCTCCAGAGGATGGGGTCGGTTTCATAAAAGGCTGCTTGTGATCCTATCGTAGCGTGGCTGGTCGAACAGAGACCCCCGTCCTCACTGAACAAAGCTGCTTTGAGGGTTGTCGTGCCGAGGTCTATTGTCAAGATCATTGTCTAGTCCACCTTTACCAATACTCGATAGGTTGTTTTATCCAAAGCGGCTGCCATCGCTTCAGTGATAGCATCCAAAGGGAATATCTTACTGATGAGATCAGCAACCCCTACGGTCTTATTTGATAGTACCCCTACTGCTTGGTTGAAATCAATCTCGGTTCGCCCTTCAGAGCCGGTAATCTGATATTCCTTCCTGTGTACGGTGTTCATGTCTATGGGAAACTCAGGCTTATCGTCATAGGAAGTGAATATATTGACTCTACCTGCAGGGGCAAGGACCTGAAACGCTAGTTGTGCAGCTCCCTTCGCAGGTGAGGTTATTATACAACAGTCGACCCCCCGTCCGCCGGAGAGGCTTTTTACTTGTTCTATGATGTGATCCCCATCAGAAGGGTCAAGGGTGGCAACACTGCCCATCCTGTGAGCCTCCTGTAGCCGTTTCTTGTCAATGTCACAGATGATAACCTTAACGCCCATCGCAAGAGCCACCTTCATGTGGAGGAGTCCCATGGTACCTGCTCCGCAGATCAGCAGGGTCTCTCCTATTTGTAAGCCGACTTTTTTCAAAGATCGTATGGTGCAGGCAAGGGGCTCTGTTAGAGCCGCATGGGCAAGGGGGAGTTCTTTGGGCAGGATATGCGCTTGATCAGAGCGTACAGTCATATACTCAGAAAAGGCTCCCAACACCTGCTGCCCATGGTTGAATCTGTTTTCACAGAGGTTGGTGTTGCCTGCAAGGCACTCCGGACAGATATGGCAACGGTTGACCAGATCGAGGGCCACATGGTCGCCAATTGTATGGCTTGATGCTACTTCGCTTCCGATCGCTACGACAACAGCCGAAGCTTCATGGCCTGCGACGATGGGAAGGTAAATTGTGCGTTCACCCGTAAAGAGGCGCTGTTCCAAGGTGCATATTCCACAAAAGGCAATCTTTACCAACAGTTCGTTGGGGCGGGGCACAGGTTGATCGGTCTCTCGTATCTCCACATGGTTAGCCTTGGTGATGTATGCACTTTTCACGATTTGCCTCTCTTTCAAAACTTAACGCACAACGTCAGCTTTGTTCTTACCCACAGTTTGGGTGCACATACCGGGGCTGTCAAGAAAAATCCCTTTGCAAAGGATTGTCCTGCCTCAGAGCCTACAGTCCATCAGCACACAGCAAACATCCCGATTATTCTTGTCGTCATGACAGTGTAATATCGTTTTTTGTACACAGGTCTCTCTTGGATAGGTAAAAGATATTGGTGGGGGTAGTGCCCTTGTGTTGGCAACCCATCCATGATATTTGTTATAGCAGTGTTTGAGCGTAAAACAAAGCTGAGGGAAAACTGTGGCAGAGAATACGTATAGGATAGGTTCCCTTGCCCAAAAGGCAGGGGTCACGACCAGAACAGTGCGATACTATGAGTCTCTGGGCCTTCTAAAAACCCAGGACCGCCAAGATGGAGCTCAGCGATACTATACTGATGAGGATCTTGTCTATCTGAACCGGATCATCCAATTGAAGAGATATGGCCTCTCCCTTGATGAGATAGCTGAGATCATCCGGCTGGGCAATGAGGATTCCACCGGCCAGAAGCGTCGCCTGGAACTGCTTAAGCAGTACCGCAAGCTGCTAAGCCGGGAGCTTCAGCATCTGAAGGATGTCAGGGCTCTTATAGATGACCTCACCTGGCATGTCGAGCAGCTTGAGTCTGTGGATCATGATTTTCAGCAGTGTCCGGGAACCGCCTGTGCGAAGTGTGAGTTCAAGGAGCGTTGTGAGTTCTATCAGGGCAAGCCTGAATAATCGGGTATGTGAGGATTGACCCCATTCAATATCTGCCGATAGATATGCATGATGCTGGGAACGTTTGGCCCTACATCACTGCTTGCCTTTTGATGTCTAGGAACAGAAAAAGACATAGTATCTGACCATACGAAATGAGTACTATCATCGAAAGACGATAGTACTCATTGTCATATATCTAGGGGTAAGAGAATTAGTAGTCCTTACGTACTCCAAACTCAGCGTCTTCTACCCATCTCTGGGGACGGCTTACCATCTTTACCAGTTCATCCAAGGTCTCATAGTGCTTCTTCTCTTCTGCTATGATTCTCTTGACTGCGCTCTTGGCCTCATCATTCTCCAGGTCATCAAGATGGGAGGTATAGAGATCGATGCTTTTCTGATCAATCTCCAATGCCTTTTCATACATGCTGACTTGAGGAGCCTCTTTTAGGTAAGAATCTTTGTCGAATTGCTTGAATATTGCCTTTGCTTCTTCAGCTACGCTGCTGGGAACCATTGCAGGAACAGATTTATTCTTGAGGGAGGTGAAGACCTTCTCATGATTTTTTTCATCTTTTGCCAACATGGTAAAGATAGACTTGAGCCCTTTGGTTGTAGCTTTCGCTGCAAGTTCTTCATAAAACTTAGCCCCTTCCTGCTCCAACTGAATTGCAATAGTAAAAATATCCATAGTTGTATCTCCTTTTCTCATCATGCCTACATTGTAGCAAGCTTACCCTTGCCTTGGCAAGGATATGTTTAGAGGGGAAAGATTGGAATATGGATTTGTTTAGGGAAGGGGAATGCCGCCGTTGGCTACCATCACCTTAATCTCAGGGGTGTGCACTATCTGCTGAGGAAAGTCTGACCAGTCGCCCTCTAGGCGTCGTAGCACCAACGTGGCTACAGATTTGCCTATCTCTTCCAAGGGTTGGCACACCGCATAATGACAAAACTGCAGTAGGGGGGAGTAGGAGAGGTAGTCAAAGCTTGCAAAGACGACCTTAGGGCGATCTTCTCTCCTATAGGTTTCCATCAGATACGTGGTGGCACCGAGATGCAGCATATCATTGGCGATGAAGAATGCTTGGGGATGATTTGGGTTTTGCAGTATCTTACGCATGAGGGAAAACCCTCTCTTCTGATCCATATGCCCTTCTGTAAATACAAACTCTTTTTCGACTTGTAAACCAGCATCCTTCATGGCTTCAAGATAGCCAAGATAGCGTTCATTTGCAGTAGGAATATGTAGGGATCCGCCTAAGAAGCCAATGCGTTGAAATCCTTCCAATATGAGGCCTTGAATGGCTTTTTTAACGCCATAGCGGTTGTCCGTATGTACTGTATCAAAGTTAAGGCTGGGTATCTGCCTGTCCAGGATGATAGTGGGTATCTGTTCCAGTGCCTTGTGCTGTAGATGGCTTCCTTCGTTACTTACAGGAATGATTACCAAGGCATCGACGGTACGTTCGACCATGACCTGCAGTTTTTTTCGTTCTTCCTCTAAGGAATTGTTGGAGGAGCACAGCACCATGGTGTAGTCGTGCAGGGCAAGACTACTTTCCATGGACTCAAGGATTTCCATGAAGAAGGTGTTGGACAGCTCTGGTGCGATGATTCCAATAGTTTTAGTTTTTCTCATTTTCAAAGATCTGGCTACTTCATTACGGTTATAGCCCAATTGCGCCATCGCTAGGATGACTTTCTCTCGAGTTTTGTGTGTGACGGAGTCAGAGTTATTGAGAACTCTCGACACTGTAGCAATAGACACCCCAGATACCTGAGCTACTTCCCTAATGGTGATAGGTGTTTGTTCGTCATGTCGCATAGCTACTCTCCTTACCCTAAAAAAGGGTAGGGGGCCATATATGTGTATACGGCCCCCTACCTCTGGAATTAACCGAAAGAACAATGATTAGTCGTAGAGAAGACCCTTGATGTCAGCATCGTTCATGTTGCTCTTATCATAGAACTTAGCACCGGTGTCCACATCAGAGACTTTCTCTCCCTTGTAGGCCTGGTAAGCAAGTTCTACAGCCTTGTAACCAATTGAATATGGATCCTGGGTTACAGAACCGAAGAAGTAGCCTTCACGGACTGCGTTCTTCTGAGCTGCACCGGAGTCAAATCCAAGTACAATAACATTCTTGAAAGCTGCGTTTGTCTTCAGCATAGCACCATCATTGGTTGCTGCAAGCAGACCCTTAACGGTAGCTTCGTTTGTGCAGAAGATTCCGAGGACGTTATCAGAGACAATCTTGTTCAAGACAGCCTGAGAAGCGTTGGTAGCATCAGTCATAGCGGCAGAAGCAGGAACAACCATCTCAATGATGACTTTTTTCCCGTTTGTGGGGTTATGAGGAGCGATGTAACCTACGTTTCCGGTGACCTTGATGTCATTTTTGGAAAGTTTTGTCTGGTCGGCAATAAGGTCAATCATGGTGTCGCGGAAACCCTTTCCACGGCTCAGCAATGATTCACCGGATGCGTCCTGGTTCATGACAACAATTTTCACGGGTTTTGCATCGGTTGCACTTTCAATTCTAGGTTTGATGACTTCAAACATTTTCTTTGCTGCCGATCCGGCTGCATTGAAGTTGTCAGTAGAAGCATTTGCCCAAATTGACCCCTCTGGAGCTTCAGGAACGCCAGAGTCAAAACCGATTACAGGAATACCCTTTGCTTTGATTTCCTGCAACTGGTCAATTACGCTGCTGGTGTTCAATGCTGCCAAAGCAATAGCTACTGGATTCTTGGCCATTGCGTTATTCAGCATCTCTACCTGAATCTGGACATCGCTTTCTGAAGGTGGGCCTTCGAAGGTGATATCAACTGCATACTTCTCAGCTGCTGCGTTAGCGCCAAGTTTTACCTGCTGCCAGAAATCGTGCTGCTCACCTTTAGAGACAACTGCGATGTAAGGCTTTCCGCTTTCTGCTGCGGCCTGGGCAAAAATTGGTGCAAAAGAAGCGAGAACAATCAAAGCCAGTAAGATTACCAAACTTTTTTTCATGTGAACCTCCTAAATTCTACCGAGGGCATACGCCTTCGGATATACACATTGTGAACAACTCAGGACTGCTTGTCCTGCATTGTCATTGCAAACTCTTTCTCCTGTAAGGCTAGGCGAGCTTGCTCTGCCTTCTCTTCCTTTCTCATCTTTCGATAGGTAGAGTTCATTTCACTTTTAACTGTTTTCATTGCATCCTGAATGTCGCTTCTCTTTTTAGCGTCTTTCTCATTTGCAAGATCATGTTTTAGCTTTTCTAACGTTCCCAGTTTCTCTTCTCGGAACTGGTCTGCCGGGGTAAGCATCTTTACTTCCGTAGCCTTCTGGGTCCTGTAGATGTCCAGCATCACAGCCCCGATAACGACAACTCCTGTAAAGAAGGTCTGATACTGGGACTGCAGGTTCATTGAAGGAAGACCCGAACGAAGTACACTCATGATGTATACACCTATCATGGTCCCTAATACCGATCCTGCTCCACCGGAGAGTGAAGTACCTCCGATAACAGCACCTGCGATAGCATAGAGCTCAAAACCAGCTCCCTGTGCAGGCATTACCGTGGTATAGACAGCAGCAAAGGCAATTCCACCCATACCTGCTGTAAAGCCGGCTATTACATAGGTCAGCATCTCCCATTTCTCCACATCCACACCGGAAAGCCTTGCAGCATCCTTGTTGGAGCCAATGGCAAATATATATCGCCCCATCTTGGTCTTGGTAAGGATTATGTACGCGATGAACGCTGTGAGAAACAGTACTATGGCACCTGTGGGGAAGGAGTTGTTCCCGGGTGTGATAAATTTGAATATGCTCTTAAACCAGCCGTCCGCTGCCCCACGTGGGGGGAATGTGGCACTACGCACATTCGATACTATGGAGCCTGTTCCAAGACTTATCATCTGTGTTCCGAGTGTTGCGATGAATGGGGGAAGCTTAAGCTTCGATATGAGGAAACCATTCAGCAGGCCAAAGGCTGTACCCACAAACAGGATCAACAGTAGGGAGAGCCACATCGGCCAGCCCCATGTTTTGTAGGCCGTTCCTCCGATAATGGCAGAAGCCATCATCACAGTTCCCAAACTCAGGTCAATGCCACCGGTTATGATGACAAAGGTAACTCCAATGGCAATGAAGCCGATGTAGTAGGAGGAGTCAAGGATATTGACCAGGGTGGTGAAGGAGAAGAAGTTTCTCCCAAAGAGTGCGAAAAATGCATAAATTATAACCAGGGCCAAAGGTGCAAGAAGCTTTTGCATATTGATGCCGCTGTTCTTTTCCTTCAATTCTCGATTCTCATTAGTAGCCATACCTGCCAACTCCTATTTGCAAAGTGTTGCCAAACCCATGATCTTCTCTTGGGTGGCATCTTTTATGTCTAGGATTCCAGTGATCCTGCCTTCATTCATTACTACAACACGGTCACTCATCCTCAGTACTTCTGTAAGATCAGAACTGATCATGATGATAGACTTCCCTTCCTTGACCAATTCATTCATCAGGGAGTAGATCTCTCTCTTTGCCCCGACGTCGATACCTCGTGTAGGTTCATCAAATATAAGAATTGAACTGTTTTTTATCAGCCATTTCGCTATGACTACTTTTTGCTGATTTCCTCCAGAGAGGTTTCGTACAAACTGGTCTATGGAGGGTGTCTTTATCGCCAGCTTCTGTACATATTCTTTTGTTGAATTGACCAGAACCTTGTTCTTTATCAGGATGGAAGGGGAAAGCTCTTCATAGGAGGCCATCACAGAGTTTTCAATGACTGAAAGCTTTGTAGCAAGCCCGTAGCGTTTCCTGTCCTCAGAAAGATATCCAATACCAAGCTTAACTGCATCCATAGGATTGGTGATAGCTACTCGTCGTCCGTTGACTTCGATGGAGCCTGTGGCTTTGTCTGCACCATATAAGGCCCGTGCCGTTTCCGTTCTTCCTGCACCCATCAAACCGGCAAATCCTAGGATCTCACCTCGGTGAAGATCGAAGCTTACGCCATTGACCATATTTCCTGAATTGAGGTTTTCAATTTTCAGTACGACTGGGGCATCAGGGGCAACATTGCTTTTGCTTTTGGGTTTTTCATAGATGACGCGACCAACCATCATGTTGATCATCTCTTCTTTGGTCAGGTCCTTTGTCTCTTTTGTTCCGACTAGCTCACCATCACGCAAGACAGTGACCCGATCTGAAATCACCCCGATCTCATCGAGACGGTGGGAGATGTAGATCATGCCGACACCCTTTGAGGCAAGGTCACGCATAATGGTGAACAGGTCATCAATTTCTGTATCGGTAAGGGCTGCTGTGGGTTCGTCGAGGACGAGAACCTTCAGGTTATAGCTTACAGCCTTGGCGATCTCAATCATCTGTTGCTTTCCCACGGTAAGCTGTCCAAGTTTGAGCGTCACATCAATATCCATGTTAAGTTTTTTCAGGAGATCTCTGGCTCGTTGGTTCTGTTGTTTCTCGTCAAGCATCAGGCCGTTGTACTTGGTGGACTCCCTGCCTATAAAAAGGTTGTGGGCAACAGTGAGATGGTCCATCATGTTCAGTTCTTGGTGAACTATGGCAATCCCTGCATTGAGTGCTTGTTTTGGACTGTGTGGATTGAATAATTTCCCCAGGTAGTGGATCTCTCCGGAATCCTTGGGAAAGATTCCCGTAAGAGCTTTCATGAGTGTGGATTTGCCTGCACCGTTTTCTCCTACAAGCGCATGGATTTCTCCCTCTTTTAGGGTGAAATCAACTTTCTTCAAGGCATGTACACCAGAAAAGCGCTTGTCTATGGCTTTCATCGACAACACAATATTGTTCAAAGCCACCTCCCTCTTGTATCTGATTCGATTAAAACTTCTCTCTATAAAAACCTCAGGAACCTTGTTTCTGAAATCCTTATACCCAAATCATTTCATGGAATATGTGCGTTGTCAAGAAAATTGTAAACGTTTACAATATGTTTATACAATGTGGGCATTATGAGGTAGAGAAGTCAAGTATGTTTACTGTGCATAGATACTTACGAAGAAAGAGAAAGCGTATGAAGAGCCTTGTACGCCTTGAATACTCGGTTTAGTAAAAATATTTTACAGAAAAATATGAGATTGTGAAGCCTCTGCCAATAGGCCTGTATCAATATTATTGAGTTCAAAGTCCATTGGCAGCAAGATAAATCTTTGCACAAGCCAAAGAATCGCTCAAAGCTTCGTGGTGCTTCAGCTGTATGCCCAAATGTCTGCTGACAGTATCAAGCTTATGGTTTGTCAGGGTAGGCCAAGCCTTGCGGGCACATTGGACTGTACAGGAAAATGCAGGGAGGGGGGAGTCAATTTCGTAGTATGCAAGGCAGTGTTTGAGGACACTGCTGTCGAAGCTGCTATTGTGGGCAACCAGGTAGTCATCCCCGATAAAAGCCTGCATCACCGGCCATGCCTCACCAAAGGTTGGGGAATGCATGACATCCTTCATCCTGATTCCATGGATAGAGGTAAAGAAGGGGAGGATTTCCATCCCATATGGAGGCTTGATGAAGGTATAGTACTGATCGACCAACACCCCGTCTCGCACCTTTACCAAGGCTACTGCACAGGCGCTTGCACGCTTGGGGCAGGCTGTCTCAAAATCTATGGCACAGAAGTTCATCATATCAGGCATGGTTTTGTTTTAGCAGAAAAAGAAACGTTCTGCTTTCCTCCGTTTTGTACTATGCATAAGAGCATAAGATGTGTCTATGCACATAAGAGTCTTCTTTCAGTGCCAGTTGGTCAAGAGACAGAAAAAACACCTCTTATATGTAGATGGTTGTAGCGACCATCACAGAGATGATGGAGACCAGTGTATCCATTGAAAGGGTGTTGTCCACGTAATCTGCATTCTCCTTGTCCCCGGCTTTCATGAATATGGTGATGACAAAGGGTGGGGGGGTAAGGAACATCAACAGCACTGCATAGCGGTAGATGGCGTCCATACCCAGTAGCTTGTCTACCAGGAAGTAGTTGATGAGCAGGGCAAAGGCAACCAGGAGGACCTTCCTGACAAGGATGGTCTTGAATGCTTTGGTCAGACCACCTTTCTTGATGTTGATGCCATATCCGATAGAGATGGCTATAAGGGGGACTGTCAGGTTGGCCAGCAGGTCGATGAACTCACCTAAGGCAATAAAGAGGGAATTGGGCGATACATCCTTGGCAAAGAGACTGACCATGATTCCTGCAAATATTGCTATGATGATAGGGGAGGTGATGAACTGACGGAGTAAGACTTTTGTGTTGTGTGCGCCATCGCGTTCCTTTATCAGGAGGGCCATCAGGACGAAGAAGACAAACAGGACCTGTCCCAGGTCAACCAGGGCAAGCTTGCCTATGTGTTCGACCCCATAGACCGATATAAAGAGGGCGTAGCCGAGCATGCCCATCTCAAAGCCACCCATCATCAGGGGGAAGTAGGGGCTCTTCATACCCAAGGGCTTTGCCAGGGCCTTGCCAAGGAAGACCATCACTAGGCAGACAGCGAAGATGGTAGCTACCAACAAGAGGTAACTCTTCTCTATCTCCAAGGTGGAGAAGGCCTGGAACATCAGAGCCGGTAGGGCAAGGTCTGAGACAATGCGCTTTATGCCGGCTATTGTCGGTTCTGAGAAGCTTTTTGACTTTTGTAAGATAAAGCCCAATACGAACAACAGGAGAATTGGAAGAATCGACCACATAGTGTTACCACCCTATCGAGAAGCTAGAATTGATATAGGAAACGTTACCATACTAGGGAAGGGCAAGCAAGGCGAACAAAGCTGAGTTGTTGGTATCCCTTGACAGATTTTGCTTCTGATCCCTATACTTCTCTTAACGACGTGATTTACAAACCCACTTGCAGCGTCGCAAAACAAATTGCTAAATAGGAGCCCGACATGTCTAGTCACGATGCAACAAATCTAATCTTCCAATCCACTTTTCTCTTCTTGGGCCTTCCTGTGCATACAGGAGGTCAGGTATGAGTTGTTCTTAGCTTTCATCTAAAAAAAGAATGAATGAAAGAACTTGAACCTTGTACTCAGTTGTAAGCAGAACAATACGCAACAGGAAACAAGACTCAAGAGAAGAAAAGTACCAAGAGCCATACATCATGTAGATGAATTATGGCCCCAAGAAGAGGTAACAAGTACCTACAAAAGGAGATTACAGCATGAAATATGAAACACGTATGAAGTTTGACAAGCATATCATCACTGAGGAGTACGTCATTGACGAGAAAGCGTATAGGGCTGAATTTGCCATCAGTTCCCTAGGATTCTGTACAGGCATGGCAGGGTTTAGTGAGTATGGTTTGTCTATTACACTATATAAGAAAGAGGCCAAACTCCCGACTGGATACATAGCAATCAGGTTTCCGATGCTTCAGAGATCCGATGTCACCAATGAAGAGCAGATGCTGGTCCCCAGTTCAGTCCATTGGAGCGAGCTCCCCGTGCCTAGGTTTACCCCGTTTGCAGAGAGGGAGATCAGGCGGGTAGTCACTGAATTTGTCCGTTCGGAAACGGTGTTTGACCGGTTGGGGTTCCTTTTGAACAAGATCAACGTCAGTGTAGGTACCCAGGATAGCCAGGGTAGGGGACGATCTTTCCCTCGTGGGCCTGTAAACGGGGGAAATGCGATTGCTTCAAAGAAGGAGTAAGGGGTTCGAGACAACACACCCTCCTATCAGGGTTCTGATGGGAGGGTGTGTTTACGTGTTGACTAATTACAAAGAAATAAGGGGAAGCTTACCAGCCTGTTGCTATTTCGCCTTCTTCTCTTCGATTCTCTTATGCTGTGTCTTCTCGATTGCATTGATGATCTTATCATAGCCGGTACATCGGCAGAGGTTGCCTGCAACCTGCTTACGGATATCGTCTCTGCTTGCCGGCGTGTCACTTGTGATGATGGGCACCGATGCCATGATGAAGCCAGGAGTGCAGAAACCGCACTGTACGGCTCCCTCATCGATGAAAGCCTGTTGGATGTCTGATATTGCACCCTTCTTGTCAGTGAGGCCTTCAAGGGTCAGGATGGTCTTTCCTTCAGCCCAGATCGCAAGATAGATGCAGGAGTTGAAGGGTTTGCCGTCTATGAGGACGGTGCATGCTCCGCACTCACCCACATCACAGCCGTGCTTAATGCTGTCCAGTCCGCCTTGTCCTCGAAGTACATCCGAAAGGGAGGAGCGTACATCTACCGAATATTCTCTTTTCGTACCATTTACGGTACATGTTACTGTTCTTCTAGCCATTGATCTTTCCTCCTGCTTTCTCAATCGATGTGACCGTTGCACGCCTAGCGAGCTCTTCTACCAGGTGGAGTCTGAACTCCTTGGAAGCTCTCCAGCTGGTTCTGGGCATGACGTCTTCTAGGGCGCCTTCAGCTACCTTGTTGAGAAGTTCCTCGTTGAGAAGATGTCCCTGGGCACTTTTCTCGGCTGTGAAGGCCCGGATAGGGATGGGTGCTGCAACGCCGAAGGCTATGCGCAGCCTTTCCACATGCTTTTTGTCGTTGGTGAGCTTGACGTTTACCGAGCAGCTCAAGGTTGCGATGTCCATTGCCTTACGCATAGCATACTTGATGAAGTGTGCATAGGTGTTTTCATAGCTGGCCTTGGGAATGCGGATTCCTGTGAGTATCTCACCGGCTCGTAGGTCTACCTTGCCCGGCTTGATATTGAAGTCCGCATAGGGAAGGACGCGTGTTCCGTCCAAGCTGGTAATTTCAAGTACTGCATCATATGCCTTGAGGGTTCCTGCAGAGTCCGCACTGGTCACACCGTTACAGATATTTCCCCCAATGGTACCGATGTTCCTGATCTGAGGACCACCGATCTGCTCGACAGCCTCACCTAGGACCGGCACATGCTTCTTGATAAGGGGGTGCATAACCACATCGGTAAAGCTGGCTAGAGGGCGAATCAGCAGCGTGCCGTCATCCTCGAGGCAGATACCGCGCAGCTCATCGAGGGCGAAGATGCTGATGAGGTCACAACCTGCAAGCTTTCCTTCGCGGATCTGGATGAGGATGTCGCTTCCTCCGGCGAGTACCAATGCTTCGGGGTGTTCTTTTCTTAGTTTCAGTGCTTCTTCTACTGAAGTTGGTTCATATAAGTTTTTAATATCGTACATACTCGTCTTCCTTTATTTGATAAGTCCCGCTTCTCGAATTGCATAGAACAGCTTTTCAGGGTTGAGAGGGATTGAATTCACTGCAACACCTGTTGCATTAAGCATAGCGTTTCGAATGGCAGGAGCTACTGGAATAGTTGGAGGCTCACCCAGCGACTTGTTGCCGTAAGGCCCTGTCGGATCGTCAGTCTCTACAAATGCGACATGCAGATCCGGAGTATCCATCGGTGTCATCAGCTTGTAATCAAGCAGGTTGTCATTGAGCATCCGTCCTGTTTTTTGGTCAAAGTCGAGATGTTCATACAAACCGTAGCCAAGACCCATGCTCATTCCACCATGTACCTGTCCTTCGGCTGTCTGGTGGTTGATGATCCTTCCTGAGTCATGGACGTTGATGATATCCAGCACCTTTATATGACACATGGGTATGTCGACCTCTATTTCGGCAAAGCACACTCCAAAGGAGTACGTATTGTCCGAGCAGTGGTGCGACTCCTCTGCCGAGATGTGTGTTGAGTTTGTCAGGCTGTAGCAAGACTCCTCAGCAACTGTCTTGATGGAGAGCAGCTGTTCGTCCTTGTTCGCATGGACAACGTAGTTTTCCTTGATATCGAGGTCCCAAGGATCCTTATTCAGCATAAAGCCTGCAAACTCAAGTAGTCTTTTTCGGAATACCTCAGCGGTTTTCTTGACGGCCGTGCCCGAGACATAGGTCTGTCTGGAAGCATAGGCCCCTGTATCATAGGGGGTGACGTCAGTATCCTGTTTGCTTATCACATGGATCTTATCCATGGTGAAGCCGACAGTCTCCGCCGCCATCATGCCAAAGACAGTATCGGCTCCCTGGCCGATCTCAGTAGCACCCATCTGCAGCTGCAATGAGCCGTCCTGGTTGAGCAGCATGCGGCATGCGGCTGTTTCCAAGGCGATAGGATATACACCGGTCTTGTAGCAGAATATACCCATCCCGACGCCCCTTCGTATAGGACCTGTCTGGTTGGCATATCTGGCACGCTTTTGGGTATAGTTGAGATGTTTCTCCCCAATGTCGATACACTCGGAAAGTCCGGTGGAGTGGCACTGGATCGTGGTGATGGGGTCGATAAAACCGAGCTTCATCATATTGTCTTTTCTAAATTTGATGGAGTCAAATCCAGTTTTTCTGACGATGTCATCGACATGTGCCTCAAGGGCAAAGCCAATCTGTGGAATTCCGTAGGCGCGCATGGCACCGGCTGTGGGCAGGTTGGTATAGACCGTATAGGCCTCGCCCTTGATAGCCCCGACAGGGTACATCATGCGGAAGCCGTTGACAGCGTTGGCAACCAAGGCGTGTGCATGCGAAGCATAGGCACCTTGGTTTGAATAGGCGACGATAGAACGTGCTGCAAAGGTGCCGTCCTTCCGGACATAGGATACAATATGGAATTTCATGGCATGTCGTACGCGAGTACAGGCAAAGGTCTCTTCCCTGGTGTACTCCAGACGGACCTGCCTCCCTCCGACACGGGTGGTGAGGTAAGCGTTCAAGGGCTCAGTCAGGGCATCCTGACGGTTTCCGAATCCTCCGCCGATATACGGCTTGATGATTCTGATATCCCCATAGCCGACACCGAGAGCCTGGGCACATACTCGTCTGACAATGTGTGGGATCTGGGTAGCTGCGACAACTACTATCTTTCCTGCTTCCATATAGGCAAAGGAGGATGCTTTTTCAATATGGCAGTGCTGGACTATCGGGGTATCATAGTCGCCTTCGATCTTGATAAGCCCCTTTTCCTTGATGGCTTCATCGAAGGATCCCATTTCATAGGAGGATTGGACAACAATATTATTAGGTTTCTCTTCATGGATGACTCCAGAACCAGGGGCAAGGGCAGCCTCCACAGAAAGGATGGGTTCGTACTCTTCGTATACGACCTTGATCTTTCTTACGGCTTCATTTGCAGAGAGTTCATCCTCAGCAATGACAGCGGCAATATCATCGCCGTAGAAACGGACTCTGGTATTGAGGAGTTTTCTGTCTGCAATGTCCTGGTGTTTCTTCACTGTCGACCAAGGGTGTCCTGCTGTGGGAAACTGGATGTCCGGCACGTCAAAACAGGTGACGATGTCGATGACACCCGGTACCTCCCAAGCCTCTTCCAAGTCAAAAGACAGGACACGACCATTTGCGATGGTGCTGTGCAGTACTTTTGCAAAGAGAGCGTGAGGACTTACCAGGTCTCCTGTGTATTTTGCTTGACCCGTGACCTTTTCTTTTGCATCGACTCTTTGTACGGGTTTTCCGATTATATTCATTGCTTTCCTCCTTCTTCCGAGAAGCCAATTAAATGCCTACTGTAATCTTACTACTTTATATACACTATGGGTATTCCTAGAAGGAAGCCGTTAGAAAGTAGTAGGCTTATTATCCAACTCACTAGTCATAATACAACAGATTGCAACATATTCAAGAAAAAAACTAAAAATGTATTGGCTACCGCAATTATTGTCTTACTCTTTGCTGTAATACACCGTATTCCCTAAGGATATAGAGGAAAGTCTCATGCCCGTGCATCACTCTCCATGGTGTATTCCCTGCACATGGTACTCACTTCTTGTAAGAAGATAATACCTAGTAGGAATATAATACCATAGTAGAGTCATAGAATATACACCAGGACCCATGTATGGCTCCTGGTGTATCAGACTTTAATAATGGAGCCTCTTTACTAGCGTTTGTTTGGGTGTCTGCAATCTCCTATCGGTTTTTGCCTGGTACATTGTATGGTCGACACGGGTAGTTGCAGCATGAAGCAAGCATAATCTTCTCTTGGTTTACAGGTACAACTATTATCCATTTTTTAGAGCACAGAGGAGAAAGTCAAGAATTTTAGCGAATTATGGG
>CAXYZP010000002.1:0-29120 GCA_964293175.1 uncultured Sphaerochaeta sp. | reverse complement strand
GAAGACGAGGAGGAAAACTGGTGCAGGTATTCCAGATTATGGTTTCCAAACACAAAGTAGAGAGGCTTGTTCAATGAGGAGATGATAAACTCATAGTACTTGAGGGGAAGGTCCCCAGCAGCCAATATTATATCAACATCACCATAGCGCGAGGCAATGTTCTTAGAGTAGATTAGGGGATCTGTTTCATCGGAAATGCAGAGTATTTTCATTGCTATCCTACCAGGTATCCACAGTCGACGACGATGACTTGACCAGTTATCGCCTTTGCTCCAGAGAGAAACAATACACAGGAGGCAGCTTCCTCCACCTTTACCATCCGCTTAAGAGGGGCTCGGCTCTCAAACATGACTCGTATAGGATTTTTCGTATCGGAAAGATAGGGGGCACCAAGAAGGCCAGGGGCCACTGCATTCACCCTGATGGGTGCCACTTCAGCTGCCAGACTCTTTGTATATGCGACTACAGCCCCTTTTGAGGCATCATAGTGGGCGGTCTGTCCAAAGCCAGGGTGGATGGCATTGATGGAGGCAATATTGACAATTGAGGCATCGTCAGATTTTTCCAATAGGGGAAGAGCATGTTTTGTGATAAGAAAGAGCCCTTTTACATTCGTATCGAAAACTCGGTCCCACTCTTCCGCCTTGAGATCTTGCTGATCAGAAAGCGAAAAAAGCCCTCCGTTGTTCACCAGTACATCCAGCTTTTTTACATGAGCAAACAGAGCTTGGATGCTCTCTTGGTTAAGCAGGTCCATCTTTTCTGTGGTCAGCCTATCACCAAGTTCTATTTTTAACTTTTCTGCACCCTCCCTGTTGTGGGCATAGGTGGCAATGACAGAGTCGCCTGAATCTATAAAGGCCTTGCAGATAGCCTTTCCCAAATTGCTTGTCCCTCCGGTCACCAGGACTGTTCTCATCGATCCTCCTCTCGCAGGAAATCTACCAGACGAACACAGGTCGGATAATCCTGCATCAGCTCAATCGTCCCTTGCTTATAGCGGCTCTGATCATAGGGCGGGCACATGGTGGTGGCACAGAGGGCATACCCTCCCTTTTCGGCCAGTTTTGTCCCCTGATAACACCCGCCGGGAACAATCGACAAAGGTGCGATACCCTCACCTACCGGTCCCAGCAAGCTCAGGGAGTGTCTTCCATCGGGATAGAGTATCAGCTGCTCGATTGGCGAGCCTTGCAAAAAATACCAAAGCTCATCAGTGGGCAACCAGTGCAGACTGGAATAGCTCTCTTCGGTCATCAAGTAGTAGATGGTCCCTCCGAGGATGGCAGAACCACTTCTATGGGTATAGTACTTGCGAAAGTACCCACCTTCCCCTTCAAGTTCCTTTAGCCCGAGCTTCTCTATCAGTGCCTGGGCTTCTTCATTTACACAGGCCATGAGCGGGTAACCCCACGGATCAGAGAGGCAAAGGATTCCTTGACCTTTTCACTGGTCTCCATCACCTCCTCATGGTTGAGAGGCTGGTCCAGAATCCCTGCAGCCATATTGGTGATGCAGCTGATGCCCAGCACCTTCATGCGCATATGACTTGCGGCTATAGCTTCAGGGGCTGTGGACATACCCACAGCATCGGCTCCAAGGATACGTGCGGAGCGCACCTCTGCAGGGGTCTCATAGGAGGGACCTGCAAAGAACATATATACACCTTCCTGCAATTGCATACCCAAGGAAGAGGCTTCCTTTCGGGCGATGGCCATCAAGTTCTTATCATAGGTATTGGTCATATCGAAAAAGCGGGAACCCAGCTTGTCATTGTTGGTTCCTCGCATCGGGCTATCTGCGATGAGCTTGATGTGGTCGGTGATCAACATAAGGTCACCGGGCTTAAAGGAGGTATTTACCCCCCCTGCGGCATTGGTGACCAACAGGTTGCTGATACCCAAGGCATGCATCACCTGGAGAGGAAAGACAACCTGGTCCATTCCATACCCCTCGTAGTAGTGGAAGCGTCCCTGCATGCACATCACACGCTTGCCTTCCAGAAGTCCTACCACCAAGCGCCCCTTGTGCCCATAGACGGTGGAAACAGGAAAAAACGGAATATCCTTATAGGAAATGTAGATACGATCCTCCAGCTGTTCAGCCAGATCGCCTAGGCCACTACCCAGCACCATTCCGATAAGCACAGGCTCATCACCAATTCTCGAGGTAATGTACATCGCCGCCTCTTGCATCTTCTCATTCAGATTTTCCATAAATCCTCCAATCATTAGTAGTATAAAAACAGTATCACCCGTTCTAGAACGGATCGCCCACGGCCTTCGGTGCCGCTGACTTCTTGGAGAAAACCACCAAAGCAAGCAAGGTGGCAATATACGGGAACACCTTGAAAATTACCGGAGGTATTACATTCAAGGCAGGAATGACCTGCGAAACGTTGGCAATGGTTGTAGCAATACCAAAGAAGAAGGTCGCACCAAGAATTCCAAGAGGCTTCCACTGCCCGAAGATCAAGGCTGCAAGGGATAAGAATCCCAAGCCTGCAACGGTTCCATTGAACTCGCCAGAATAGGTAACCAGAATAACAGCACCACCAAGACCGGCAAGTGCTCCACTCATGAGGACACCAAAATAACGCATAAAATGCACATTGACTCCTGCAGAGGCAACAGCTGAGGGGTGCTCTCCACAAGCCCTCAGGCGCAAGCCAAAGGAGGTCTTGTAAAGCAAAATCCAAGAGAGCGCCCAGATAAGCAAGCACAACCAGGTTGTCCAGTAGGTCTGACTAAAAAACAGAGGCCCAAGAATGGGTATCTTCGAAAGGAACGGAACGTTCTTTCGAATAATTCCCATGAATATGCGCACGTTTCCACTTCCTGAAATAGTACGGGCAAGATAGACGGTAAGGGCTGCTGCCAACATGTTGATGGCAGTTCCGCTGATGATCTGATCAGCTCGCAGGTTGATGGAAGCAAAAGCATGTAGCAGGGAAAAGATTGCCCCGGCAAGTACGCCGACAAGAAGCCCGACAGGCAATGCGTTGATGCCAAGGGTTGCTTCCGTAAGCTTTATGGTGATAGCCGATGCAAAGTATCCTACAAGCATAAGGCCTTCCAAACCGATATTCGTTACACCGCTACGTTCGCTGTACAGCCCCCCAAGGGAGGTGACCAACATAGGTATCGTATATGCTATTGCATAGGGAAAAATTTGTGTAAGGGTTACCCACATATTATTTCACCTCCTTATTTGCTTGTGCATCTATAGCATCTTTTTTGTCCCTTTTGTCTCGGGAGATTTTTTTAAACAGAGCTTCCCATATGCGTTTGAACATGATGCTGGTTGCCGTGAAATAGATAATAACCGCAATGATGGTATCGGCGATCTCAGGGGGGACACTGGTCATGGCGTTCATGAACCCCTTTCCTGACTGTAAGATGCCAAAGAAAAGCGAACTGAGAAATACCCCCAAAGGATTGCTGGCCCCAAGCAAGGCCACTGCAATTCCGTCAAACCCTTGTGAAGGGAGCACTCCGATCTGCATATTGCGAGAATACCCGGTATAGAACGTAAGGCCGGCAAGGCCTGCCAAGCCACCTGCGATCATCATGGAGAGAATCACATTTTTATTGACCTTGATACCTGCATACTCAGCACAATCCCTGTTTGACCCTACCGCCTTCAGCTCGAAACCCAAGGTTGTCTTGTCCAGAATAAACTTGATGACAAGCACAGAGCCTATAGCTACGAAAAATCCCAGATTCATGTAGGATCCCTTAAAGATGCTGGTAAGCCAGGGCGAACGCAGGGTCTGGGTAATGGCGATGCTTGCACTCTCGGTCTCAAGCGAAGGGCCTTTCAAGTAGGCAGGAACAAAATAGTAGACTGACCAGTATGCGATCCAGTTCATCATGATGGTTGCGACAACCTCATGGACATTAAACTTTGCTTTGAGGAATCCGGGGATGATGCCCCAAACAGCGCCTCCGAGGAGAGCCGAGAGAATGAGGACTACCAAGTAAAGGGGACGGGGGAGGAAAACATGATGTGCTACCAAGGTGGCACATAACCCGCCCACCAGCATCTGTCCCGAAGCCCCGATATTAAACAGACCGGTCTTAAAGGCAAAAGCAACAGAAAGTCCTACCAACATGAGGTTGGTGGCCGTTGCCAGGGTATTGCCTACCCTCTCGATATTCATCAATCCACCACGAAACAGATACCAAAATCCGGTGAAGGGATTACTTCCTATAGCGGCCATCAGGAGAGCGCCTGCCAGAAGCCCTAGCACGACAGCACTGATAGCAACAAGAAAGGCATTGCTTTTCATCTCTTTGTTGTCTGTATCACTCATCGTGTACCTTCCTTCTGCTTTACGCCTGCCATCATCAGACCTATGGACTGTTCGTCGGCATCTTCAGCCTTCACTACGTTGACGATCTCTCCTGAGTACATGACGGCGATCCGATCGGAAAGATTGAAGATCTCATCCAGTTCAAAGGATACGAGAAGCACCGCATGGCCCTTATCACGGTGTGCGATCAGTTGGGAGTGGATATATTCAATTGCCCCGACATCCAAGCCTCGAGTTGGCTGTACAGCAATGAGCAGCTCAGGATCCGAAACAACCTCACGCCCTACAATGAGCTTCTGCTGATTCCCTCCCGAAAGCTTTCCTGCAAGGGAGTAGATTCCCTCACCGCTCCGTACATCAAACTGAGTTGTCACATCCTGTGCATACTGCTGCAGGTAGTCATCATTAAGAATCCCATGCTTGCTGAAAGGGGGATGATAAAACTCCTTGATCGCAATGTTATTGATGAGCGAGCTATCCATCACAAGGCCACGTTTCTGTCTGTCTTCGGGTATATGCCCCAAGCCGACTTCGTTACGCTTGCGAATAGAGGCGTTGGTTATATCATTGCCATCGAGAACGATGGTTCCACTCTCTACGGATCGTAGGCCAGTTATCGCCTCGATCAGCTCTGTCTGCCCGTTACCGTCGACACCTGCTATCCCAACGATCTCTCCGCTTTTTACTGAAAGGTTGACACCCTTCACCCCAAGCATCTTCTTATTGTTCATGACTTCCAGGTCGTAGAGTTCTAGGATGACCCTTCCCACTTGAGCGGGTTTCTTATCGACAGTGAAATTCACGGCACGACCGACCATCATGGAGGCCATCTCCTCTTGTGAGGTCTTTTGCACATCCACCACTCCAATGAGCTTGCCGCGACGAATGATGGTGCATCGGTCTGCCACTGCCTTAATCTCATTGAGCTTATGGGTAATGAGGATTACCGATTTGCCTTCAGCGACCAAGTTGCGCATGATCTGCATTATATCGATGATCTCCTGAGGCGTGAGAACCGCTGTAGGTTCGTCAAGTATGAGTATCTCGGCATCACGATAGAGCATCTTCAAGATCTCTACACGTTGTTGCATGCCAACGGTAATATCCTCAACTCTCATATCAGGATCGATATTCAATCCGTATTTTTCAGAGAGGGCCTTGATCTTCTTCGATGCTGAACGGCGGTCAAGAAAAAACTTTCCTTCTTTGCCGAGAATGATATTCTCTGTAACTGTATAGTTGTGCACCAGCTGGAAATGCTGGTGAACCATTCCGATACCTAGGTCATTGGCATCATTGGGGCTGTGTATGGCAACTTCCTTACCCCTAACTTTAATCTGCCCTTTATCGGCATGGTACAAGCCGAAAAGGATGCTCATCAAGGTAGATTTTCCAGCACCATTCTCTCCGAGAATAGCATGGATCTCCCCTTTTTTTACCTGCAAGGTAACATCGTCGTTAGCAACGATACCTGGAAACTCCTTGCGGATGTTTAGCATTTCAATAACATGACTCATTGGTGAACTCCCTATGAGGACACGCAGGGCGTGTAGCGAAATATTGGTCTATAATAGCACACAAGGGCCACCTTTGTGCGGTGACCCTTGTAATGAGGACGGAAAAGAACCTTATTTAAAAAGGCCTTCACTAGATTCTGCAACTTTTACTTCACCGCTCTTAAGTTTTGCATACACTTTAGCGACTTCGTCTGTGACGCTCGCTGAGAGGTTAGGGTTCGTTACAGGAATACCAATGCCATCGTTGGAAGCATCGAGATGGAGGACTTCACCACCAGGGAACTCGCCGTTGAGCTCTGCCTTGATCATGTCATAGGAAGCGCGGTCGAGATACTTCATGGCGGAGGTGAGGATGATGGACTTTCCACCGGAACTCATCAGGCCTTCTGGATACTGATCAACGTCAACACCGATAACCCAGACGTCCTGGCCATTTGCTGCGCGGTTCTTAGCTTCGTTGATAACACCAACACCAACACCACCAGCGGCTGCGAAGATGACCTTCACACCCTTGTCATACATGGAGGCTGCAATCTGCTGACCTGCACTGATATTGTCAAAAGTGCCCTGGTAGAGGTTGTTTTCCTGTTTCATGACAATCTTGGTGCCATGGTTCTTGTTGGCATATTTTACGCCCTGCTGGAAGCCCCAGTTGAACTTCTGTACAGCGGGAATCTCCATACCACCGACAAAGCCAAACTCAGCTTCTTTCATCTGAAGGGCTGCGGCAACACCAGCTAGGAAGGCAGATTCGTGTTCTGCCCAGTAGACACCAACAACGTTCTTCTCAATGCGGAACTCAGAATAGTCAGCACTGTGGGGTTCACCGTCAAGGATGACAAACTTTACATTGGGGTATTTGTCCTGAGCTTCAAAAAGAGTTGTCTCAAATTTGAATCCGGGGCATACGATGAAGTTATACCCAGCATCGACGAGGTTGCCGATTTCTTTTAGGTAATCTGCTTCGGTTGTGCCGGAGGGCTTGAGATATTTGATATCCAGAGCATAGTCAGCACCTGCACGTTTGACACCTTCCCAGGTTCCCTGGTTAAAGGACTTGTCATCAATAGTACCTGCATCAGTTACCATTCCTACGCGAAGATTGCCTTTTCCGGCGGACTCGCCTGATCCCTGGGCAAACGCCATGGAACCGAGCATGAGAAAAATACATACAACAACAGTTAGTTTCTTCATTCCAGTTTCTCCTATTTTTCGTGCGTGATAATAAAGCTTCATTACTTCTCTATTCTACAATCACCTCCAGCTGTTGTCAAACAAAGAAAATGGGCTACATGAAGGATTCATGAAATGAAATGATATTTCTCAACAGGACCGAGAATTATGTTGAATTTTTAGCAAATAGGAGTGAACCATTTCTTTCAGAAACCAGAAACGGCAGGTCTTTCTGATCAGAAAGACCTGCCGTAACACAAAGTTTGCTGTATTTTTTACGCCCGTTCAGATTCAAGGAGAGCAAGAATATAGGGCCCTACTCCCTTAAAGTCATCCTCAGCCACCTTTTCTGAAATATAGTAGGCAAAGGATCCGGAACGGTAAGGGTTCCCCCCAAGGCCGGCAACAGTGCAGACCCCTCCCAGGTGGAGCTGAGCTTGGGCATCCTCACGAAGAAAGGTCAACGCCAGCCCTTCAATCGTATTTTTTGCCTTTTCCAGATAATGCTTTTGTTTCTTGGTCTCCTGCACGATACCAACCCTGACAGCCTTGAACAGAACTGTAGCAAACATGCTTGAGCAGGAAGATTCCAGGTAATTGCCCTGTACATCGCCCTTATCCAGCACCTGATACCATAGGCCCGTAGGGTCTTGAAAAGATAGAACAGCATCCAAGACACTACATAAGATTCTGCTTAAGGCCTCCCGACCTGGATGGGAGGAAGGAATAATTTCATAGATGTCCACCAGAGCCATGCAGAACCAACCTACAGCACGTCCCCAGAAATGGGGTGATAGTCCTGTCTTTGGATCGGACCATCGCATACCTCTAGATTCGTCATAGGCATGATAGAGCAAACCTGTCACAGGGTCCCCAAGCAACGTATATACACTCTCAACCTGCTTGACCAGATCGTCCAAGTCCTCATCCAATCCAAACTGTTTGGCATACTGAGCATTGAAAGGCCCCTGCATGTAGAGCCCATCGAGCCATATCTGCCAGGGATAGATTTCCTTATGCCAAAACACTCCGCTGAAAGTCCTAGGATGATGCTTCAACTGTTCTTTTAGCCTGTGCGCTGCAAGCAAGAATCGTTCCTCTCCTGTTGTTTCATGGAGAAAGAAGAGATTCCGCCCTGCATTGATCTGATCGAGATTGTACTCCCCTTGGCGAAAGGTTGCGATCGTCCCATCGTGAGAGATGAGAGGGTCGTACATACCATAGGCCCAGGAGGAGAATTCCTCCTGATGATAGTGTTGCCCTACCTCCAGACAGGCCTGTATTACCAAGCCGTGTTCGTAGTGCCAACGCATCATACCTTTTGCATATCGAGCCTTCACACTCCTAGCCATAGCGAGGGAAAGAGTAACACCTGAGTTCATTGTAGTTCCTTACTGTAGTTTTATTCGAGGTAAGAAGAGCCCAACCAGTAGTACTAGCTGGGCCCATAATCATATCTTTACTTGGTAAGCAGATTGTTTTCCCGTGCAAAGGCGACGCCCTTGTCGTTCCAATCCTGTCCACCGAGGCGCTTGAACTCATCAAGCCACTTAGTCCAGTTTGCAGAGGTCAAAGCCCTCTTTCCAGTGATGAATTCACTCAAACCCTGTTCGTAAAAACGCTTGAGGTCTGCATTGGGAATAGGCAGGGTATCGGATCCAATCTGCGCTGTCCAAGTCTTGGTCTGCATCTCGCGAAGTATATTCAGAGCTGACATCTCCTTCTTACTTGTTTCTGTCACATACTTGGGATAGCGAGCATACAGTTCGATATCACCGTTGTAAAAGACCATATTTCTCAGCTGGGTGACAACCTGTCCACCAGGAGCGGAGAAGGCAAGGTCAGCATTGGGAAGATTTGCTGCAACAGGGATACCGTTCGCATCCTTGGTGTAGTTGACACCCTCAACACCCCACCCAAGAAGATAGTACCCCTCATCAGAGGCCATCCATTCCAGAAGAGCGGCTATCTTCTCGGCTTTTCCTTCCTTGGCAGCCTTTGCACTAATGGCATAGATGCGGAAGTTTGCTGTGTAAGGTCCGATGGAAGCCTTGCCTTTAGGTCCCTTGGGAGGATCGACGATAACCCACTCCCCTTCAGGGAAGTTCTTGTCAAAAGGAGCATAGTTAGACTGTGCGCCGAACGCGGCGTTTTGTTCACGCATGATACCAAAGCGACCCTGTTTCCAAGCTGCCCTAAAGTCATCCTTCTTGTAGGAGAGCCAGTTTGGATCGATGACACCTTCATCAGCAATTTGTTTTAAGAAGACCATTGCATCAAAAAATTCGTCCTTCATGACATTAAGACCGGCATTTGCTTCTTCTAAATTCCAAGTACCTTCAACTCCGAAAGCTCCAAAAAGGGGTTCCAAGCGTCTGCCGGGCCAAGCTTCAAAGTTGTTGACTTCCTGAAATGCTCCATAGCCCCAGGTATCATTCCTGCCATTTCCGTCAGGATCGTTGAATGTGAAGGCACGCATAACAAGCAAAAGCTCATCAATGGTTTTGGGAATATCCAAACCCAGGGTATCAAGCCAATCCTTACGGATGAGCAACCCCTCGTTCTTCATGATGGAGCCGGGATCGGCCAAGCCATAGGTCTTGTCGCCAATACGGGCATGACTTTTGCTGACCTCATCATAGTGTGCAGCGGTCCTGATGGGCATCTTTGCATACAGATCATCAACAGGAGCTAACAAACCCTGGGGAACAAGGCGAGAGACGACATCGCGCCTAACCATGAAGAGATCAGGAAGGTTGTTCGCAGCAGCGGCTGCCTGAATCTTCACATCCTGGTCGCTTTCATTTGATGGCAGGGCGGTCAATTTCAGCTCAATGCCCAGCTTCTCCTTAATAATGTCAAATCCAACCCAATTCGAAGGTGGTGGTCCCGCTTCTGTTACAGCTGCACCGTACCAGAGCTCAATGGTGGTAGGACCTGTAGATTCTTTCGCCCCTTGCGCAAACAAAGTAAGCGAAAGCAACAGGACAACGGTTACTAGTAAAATACTACGTGTACAATTTTTCTTCATGACAAATCCTCCTTACATGAAGTGCTTTAAAATTCGTTCCTATATCCAAGCCGGCAGGAAAAGGTCAGCCCTTCACACTACCTAGCAACGTACCCTTGGTAAAATATTTCTGAATGAACGGGTAGGCAATAATCATCGGTATGGCGCTCATGAATACAGAGGCGGCCTTAATAGCTGCTATGGGGGCATCTCCGAATGCACTGACCTCCACATATTCGTTCATGCCGCTGGCCATCAGGATGTTTCGCAACAAGATGGGAAGAGGTTGCAATTGATTGCTGTTCAAATAAAGCATTGCATGGAAAAAATCATTCCAAAATGAGACTCCGTAGAACAGGCCGATGGTCATAATGATAGCCTTGGAAAGGGGCAGGATAATCCTGATGAGCACCTGGATCTCACTTGCTCCATCGATACGTGCAGATTCTTTAAGCTCATTGGGCAACCCTTCAAAGAAGGATCGCATGATCAGACAGTTATAAGTGCTTATAGCCCCTGGAAGAAATATTGCAGCGAGGTGGTCTATCAATCCCAATTTGGTCACCAAGAGGTAGGAAGGAATCATTCCCACATTGAAGACATAGGGAACGACTATCAGCAAATTGAGGTACTTGCGCCCGGGCAAGGTCGGTATGGAGAGCACATAGGCAAGGGGTATGGTCAATATAAGGGCAGATGCAACGCCTCCAATAAGGATGAGAAAACTGTTCTTGAATGCCAGAAGGAAGCCTTGGTTACCCAACAATGCCTCATAGGCAGAGAACGACCACTTCCAAGGGGCGAGAAACATCCCTTGCAGATTATTTCCAATATAGTCGTTGGGTCTGAAGGAAAGGGTAATCGTGCTCCATAGGGGTACTGCTATGATAACAAGCAGTGCCAGGAGGAACAGGTCAACCACAAGGTTGAACACATAGTCAGACTTACTCGGCTTGATGGCAACAAAACTTGTCCCCACTCTTCGGTATCGGCCTTGTCCTTTTCGTAATTTCATCAATAGCATATACCGACTCCTAAAATAATGAGTTTCCACCGAAACGTCTGACAAGACGGTTCGATCCTAGAATGAGAAACATCCCAATAAAACCTTTGAACAAGCCTACAGCAGTAGCAAGACCGAACTGAAACTCCAACAGACCCTGGCGGTATACCCAAGTATCAATGATATCCGCAACTGACAGGACAGGGGTTGAGTAGAGCATGAAAATCTGGTTAAAGCCCGCATCGAGGATAGTTCCCAGACGAAGCAGAACGACAATGACGATTACAGGCCTTATGGAAGGCAAGGTAATGTAGCGTACCCTTTGCCAGGATGAAGCTCCTTCCACGAGGGCAGCCTCAAAGAGAGAGGGGTCGATACCCATTAGAGCGGCTATGAAGATGATGGCACTCCAACCCATCTCCTTCCAGGCATCGCTGAAGATGACAATCCAGGGAAATGCATCCGTATTGGTCAGGAAATCAAGGGGTTTCCCTCCAAAGAGTTTGATAATGTCATTGATAATGCCATCCCCAGGGGCAAGCAGGGCTAGCAGTATTCCATACATAATGACCCAGGAGAGAAAGTGTGGCAGATAGGCAAGTGTCTGTACCATTTTTCGCAGAGCAGGCTTGTTACACTCATAGATGGTTATGGAAAGAATGATGGCCAAGGGAAGGCTGAACAGCAGTTTCCCCACACTGTACATTAGGGTGTTGCGTAGCAGCTCCATAAAATAATACGAACTGGTAAAAGTCTTGAAGTGTTTCAGACCGACCCATTTGCTACCAAGCACCCCATCAAGAGCCATATACTCCTTAAAGGCGATCTGTCCGTTGAAAATAGGAATATATTTGAAAATGATATAATAGGTCAGAGGAAAAAGCAAAAGGAGGTAGACAGACCTATGGCGTTTGATATCCCTTGCTAGTTGTGATCTTCTTTTTTTGACTGGTAATTGTGACATACGACCATTAAACCTCATGCCTAAAGCATATGACAAGCACTGGATACAATGCAGGGAGACTCTTGTACTTTTCAGTCATCTGTTATTCGCCGGTTCGCACTTTTCCTGGTGAAAAGCCCTTTATTTTCTTGAAAACCCTACAGAAATAGGCCTGATCCTGAAAACCTGTCTTGCCTGCTATCTCATTGATGGTAAGAGTTGTCTGCCTGAGCAAACCAGTGGCAAGGTAGACACGGTGGCGATTTAGGTAATCCCAAGGTGAAAGTCCTATCTCACGTCTAAAAATACGGGTCAGATAGTCTTCACTGACATTAACCGCTTCGGCAAGTTGCCAGCGGGAGAACTGTTTGGTAGCATGTTCTCCTATGTAGACAAGGGACTTCTTTACCAGAGCAGAGGTCAAAGGGGGAAGAAGATCTTCCCCTCCGCCTAAGGCGATTAGGCGGGAAAGGAACTCACTGCTTGCGACAATCGATGTATGCACCATCAGAAGGTTGGGCAACAAGCTGAGTTCATCAACCTCAAGGGAGGTATAGGAATCTCTAATCACAACTATGGGTAGGGAAGAGCCGGTCTTTTTCCGTATCTCCCTAAAAAACCCAAGGGAGAGCGTATCGGTAATGATCAGTGATGGTTCCTTCTCCCCATCAAGTTGCCAATACGCCTCTTCCGTTTGTAAGGACAGGCCTTCTGTGGGTGAGAGAATAGAGGCTATATCAGTTGGGATATTTCCAAAGGAAATGACCACAAGCTCTTCACTTGCAAAATTGAGGGCTCCCCTAAGAGATAGGGCCCCACTGGGACAACCAAGGCAGACAAACGCCAAGGCCCTTGTCTCCTTTGCATGAATCATCTGATGCAACAGGAGCATCAATGCAGGGCTCTTCCTACGGGCATCCCACAAGACCCCTCCGAATCTAAGGAGCTCTTGAGGTTTCTGCAGTAAGAAGGAAGCGGTCAACAGCGATACATGCTGCATGGAGGAAAATGTCGGGGGGATGACCAACTCCTGTTCATCGGCAATATACACAAAAGGCAAACCATCTGAAGAAGGGCTCTCCGGAAAAAATGTGGGCCAAGGAAATTTGAAAACGATAGCATTTTGTTGAAACCAGAACAGTCCTCCATGGAGCAATATGATACTCTCAGCAAGGCTGATACCGGGATCTTGCTTGCTGAGAACTGCCTGCCATCCAGGAGAAAAGGATGTAAAGGAGAATACCAAACCCTCAGAAAGGATTGTAGAGGAAAGACTACCCTGGGCACCTTCCTTTTGCATATGATTGGCAAGAATAGTGAATACCTGCTTCACCCTGAAGCGGTCGGCTATGATGGCTGGCAAGAAATCAGGGCCTTCATATGCGATACCGCATTGCCATACCAACTCTTCCAAGAGGGATGTGGGGTCAAGAATCTGACGCTCGAGTTCCAATTCCCCTGTTTCACTGAGAGAGAGATCCAACAGATGGGTTGCTTGGAAAACCTCCTCTTGCACCGCACTTTTCAAGGCAGTGTACTGCTCTCCTTCGAGCGTCTCAACTTGTGTCTGAATTTCCTCAAGAGGGGTACGTAATCCTTCACTGACATTGGCAAAAAACTCAGTGCGGGCACGTTGGGCACGCTCGGCAAGTTCCTTTGCCCTATTTGCCTCATCGAGTAGGAAGGAAGCTTTGATAGAGCTGCTCAATGCTGTTCGTAGCTCTTCCATAAGGCTTCCTTCGAACACAGTAGACCTTATCACCAAATACCCAAGAGGCTGGTTTTTCATAAAAAGTGGTTCGACCACATAGACCCCGGTTTTAAGATATTCGCTGATGGAGGAAGGCAAAAGGCTCGCTTTATCAAAAGGCTCTTCCTTCGCATAGAGTTGCTCATCGTCAAAGCCTCCGACAAAGCGGCTCATTTCCTCACCTTCGTTGAGTATTATAAAACACCCTTTGATACCGAGAGAGGGAAGATGCCTTTGCAGGAGCTCAGGATGAGAACTGAGTGTATGCACTCCCAAGAGGTCACTCTTGAAAGAATTTAGGCGCTTGGTCTGCAAGGAAAGTGCGTATGCATGCTCATGAGCTATGAGAGAGTGTTGACGAAGAAAAAGATCCCTGATGATATCCCCCATCCTCAGCGAGAATGTCCTGTTGGCATAAAAAAGGGAGTACCAATGAAGGGCTTCACTGAGCTGGCTTGGGTCTCCTCCCTTGTCAAGGAATGAGTATACGAAGACTGCAACCTTGGACAAAATGAGGGAGATTGTCTTTTCATCCCCTTTTTCCGCTAACCCTGAACTGAGAGAAAACAGTTCAGCAACCGCCTTGGATGCTTGCCCGTCCAAGGTAAAGGTTTCACTGAGATAGGAAAAAAATGCCTCAGGGTTGGTAAATATCATCTTGGCGTAATCATAGCCACCCAAGGAGTACTCACATCCACAGGATTGACGAATAACCGATTCGCAAGGCAAGAGGATATCAGGGGCGGAATCACTCTCTTTTTCCACCATCTGCCATATCATGCTCCAAGCCATCAGGGCCATCTGCATGACAGGCATCTTTGCTGTAGTGCAAGGCACCTTTAAGAGATGACTTTCACGGCTGTCGTTGAATCCGATTATCTTGATGTCTTCAGGTATGCTATAGCCCAGCTCTTCCAGCTTCTTACCAGCAGCGAACATCATCATGTCACTCGAACAGGCTAATAGGTCAAAATCTACCCCTGGTTTTAAAGCCCTGTCCAAAAGGAGCTGTTCGACAGCTTTATCCCCCTCTGTCCATGGAAAAGCTTCGGTCACTAGGAGGGGGTCATAGCCCAGACCTTGCTGTTCGAGGGTGTCACAGTAACCACGATAGCGATCCATCGAGGAGAGGTGGTTCTCAGGTCCTCGGATAAAGGCAACACGTTTTGCTCCATGGACAACAATACAGTGCTGCAGGATTCCCATCACTCCAGAGTAGGCATCAAAAGCGATGTCGGGAAACCCTTCACGCTTCAAGCCTAGAGTTACACAAGGAAGCGTTCCAAACTGTCGGTACTGCTGTTGCACCTCTTCGATGCTTACAGATCCTCCCAAGGAGGAACCCCAGACGATGATGCCATCGAGATTACCGCTATTCACCAAAGGATAGAGAGAGTTACGCAGATGCTCGTGATCCTCAAGGCACTCAAGTCTCCCTCCGGGGAAGACAAAGAGGGTTTGTCCCTCCTTTTGAGAAAAACGTGCCACATCAGACCAGAGGGCATTGGCTGCTCCTGTATGGATTGATGCAAGTACAAGACCTATTCTTTTGTTTTCTGTTGGTTTCAAACGTAACTCCTACGTACTACAGTATCATCCATTTGCAAGAGATGCCAATATTCTTTGTAGGTAATAGTAACATGGGACTTAGGACATTGTTCTTCATAATTTCATGAGAGAGTTCATAGTCCAGATAATCATGGTTCTGATAGTATTTCCAAGTTTGGTTAGTAATGACCCTAATTGCAGTAGAGCATACCCAGAAAAATGAGATAAAAACTATATCTTCTCCGCTATGATTGATTTCACGAGTCGATAAACGGTTGTTCCTGCACTTTGCGGCCAATCATAACAAGGTGGTTGATCCTTCATTTCGGCTCTTCTTACGGCTTCATTGATGTGAGGTTTTAGCTTACTTGGCTGAATGACCTTGTCATAATCAGGCAGATGGTGAAATAATTTATCAGTGCAGGATTGCGAAGATTGGATATCCGTTCCATCCTCAAAATGAAGAAGCAGCCAAAACTCAAACTTGGGATTGCTGACGGCCAAACCATAGTGTTTGTTGGTGATACTCCAAGAATAGAGGGCACCTAATTGAGTATCTGACCATTGGTCCTTGTCCACAACAATCCATGCCTCATCTTTCGCTAACAAGGGATTCTCTTTCGAAAATCTTTTCATTTGCTTCAGTACTCTCCCTGGAGCAGAACCCTTATTCTTGACAATCGAGACTTTCAGTATTGTAGTGTCATTATTGAACATGCTGAAGTAACCAGGTTCTGTCACTATTCCTTCTGTTGATATAACGAATAATCGTTTATATCGCCTTTTCCCTAGAGGTCGGCCAAATCTCCGCCTACTCATAGGAATGTCTTTCCGCCACTCCAAAGATATCATTTGCCAAACCAGTGGGAACACCCCCCATCCTACCTTGCAGGTAGCTCTTCAAAATGTCTCTGTCACTGCGAACATCTTAATATTCACTGAAGCCTACAAGGGAGGAAGAGCCGTCCTGTCTTCTTTCTGTAACCCACATCTCATCTCGCCTGAACATGCTTTGGTTCATCAACAGAAGGTCATGGGAGGTGAAGATCAACTGCTTCCTACTGGTTTCCGAACAACTAGCCAAGTAGACCTGCAGGAGCTGCTGAGTCAACAACGAATGTAAATTCCTATCTATTTCATCGATGAAATACACTTTTGGAGCAGTAGAGTTCGCAAGGTCAAGGAATGCTGGCAACAGGTCAAGGATTCGCTTCGAACCGTCTGATTCTTGTCGCATCTCAAATCTGATGTTTTTTCCCTGTGAATCTTTATGGTATGTGTAGAGTTTCTTGACAGATAGCTTTCCATTCTCGCGTGTTACGATGATCTTCTCCTCCTGGTCATTGAGTTTTATAGTCATATAGCTTCTGGCATCTTCTTTGATCTTTTGTTTTAGCTCATCAGGGAGGTGCAAACTATCAAAGGAAATATCTTCTCCTTGGAGACGACTGATTCCCATATCAAGGTTAGGGAGTATTGAATTCATCGCCTCATATAAGGGGGTATCCCCAGTGAAGAGATGTTCAAAGGATTCGAATCTTGTGTCCGGAGCAACCAATACCAGGGTTTCATCAAACCATCGAAAAACACTCTTGAAGGTTGGAATATTCTGAAATACGCTGTTTGTAAGAAACAACTGATTCTCCCGTGTTCCCTCAAATGCAAAGAGGAGTCGTTGGCTAGTTATCGAAGTATGCAATCTTGGATCTGATTTCCCCTCGATCCTATGATAAAGTACCTTTTCGTTGGTACTTGATATTTTGACTAGTCTCTCTTCAATGACCTTTGTATCTGTGAGAGAGAACTCCAGTTCATAGATATTTCCATCTACAAGAATTTCGAAGTGGAAAAGTACAGGCTTCGTTGGATGTGCAGGATTAAGAAGGAAGGGTTCAATGTTGATCGGATAATCAGGAAGCAGAGAGAGCGTAATAAACTGCTTGGCAAAGTTGATTGCCTTGAAGAAATTCGTCTTACCCGATGCGTTTCCTCCGTACAGCGCAGCTGAAGGAAGTACTCGCATCCTATATTTTCCCAGCTTGGCAAGCCTGTCCCCATGTTGCTGTTCTCGAGTTGCAACCAGAGAAAAACTTGTTTTGTCCCTAAAGGACATCCAGTTCTCTACAGTAAAATTTATAAGCATATGTGGTACCTTTTCGCTCTTCTTTTACAATAACTATATCAGCTATTCATGCTTTTCAGTGAAAGCACCACGCTTTATAGTACAAATCCTAGGACAACAGGACAAACGCATGAACAGTAAGTAAGTATATGCCCGAATGGCAATAACCACCTGAAATATTAGTAAAACTAAAAGTTTTTCTTGTATGGATGGTGGTTTTGTTATATCATGTATTACATCGAATGTAATACATTAGGGGGCAGTATGGCTTATCCTCCATGGGTAATGGAACACAAGAAGAAGGGCATGTACGTCAACAAGATCAACGAGACCACCTACCGAATCTATCGGGGCCATTCCGAGCGAATCAAAGGGACGAAAAAGGTGAAACGTGTGGTCGATGAGTACATCGGCACCATCACTGAGGAGGGAGGCTTGCAGCCGACCAAACCCAAGGTCAAGGGAGAGGTGCGCACAGTACGCTATGGAGGCTACGCTATCCTGTGGTGGTATTGCCGCACCCAGATTGAAGGGGTTCTCAAGCGTATGGGAGAGGACGGCCCACCTGTTGTGGCGACAGCCCTTCTTCATGTGATGTATGGGGATGCAAATCCTTTCTACTACGAATGTGACTGGGTGGGCGTTGCCCATCCAGGTGTCTTGTTGCCCCTGTCTGCCTCACTCGAATCCGAGGCGAAAAGGGTGGCAAGGGGTTTGGGTACCACCCTTGGATCCGCCCTGGGTGGGGATGTCGCTGCAGTGCTGGAGGCCTCGGCCTTCGTATGCAGGGTCTGGGTCAACGGGCGCTGGGTCACTTCCGTGATACCCGCCCAGTGCAAAATGCTTGCGCAGAAGTACGGCTTCTGCTGGGAGGTCTGATATGGATAATGACAGTACAAGGGGCAGGGACTTTTTCATGGAGATCAGGGAGGCCATAGATATCCTCGGGGAATGGAAAGCGGAAGGCAAGGTGGGGCGAAAGGTCATAAACCGCTTTGTGAGCATCCTGAATGCAGGTATTGACGACCCTAGGATGCAGGGCAAGGTGACCTACCAGCTTTCGGAGATCATAGTTCTGGCATTCTTTGCCACGCTCGGGGGGGCTGTGACGTTCAGGGACATGGAGGTGATGTGCACGTACAAGCTGAAGTATTTCCGCAAGTTCCTGCCCCTGAAGACGGGCATACCCTCACACGACACATTCTTCAGGGTATTCTCGCTTATTGACATGAATCAGTTCAACGAGGCCCTGGTTACATTCATCACGGAGTCCATGGACGACCTGCGCAAGGTCCTGGACATACCCGAGCCAGAGGTGACCCAATTGTGTGTCGACGGCAAGGAGGCAAGGGCCTCCGGCAGGCAAGCCGATGCTGATGGCAACCTTACACGCAACATACAGACCCTCCACGTGTATTCCAGCTATAACGGCATTTGCCTCAAGTCCTCCCAGATAGAGCAGAAGTCCAATGAGATCCCCATGGCCCAGAAGGTGCTTGCCACCATGGACCTGCGCAAGACGCTGGTATCCTTCGATGCAATGAACACTCAGCGCGAGACCGTAGCTGTCATCATCGCAGGCAAGGGGCACTACCTCGGGGGGCTGAAGGGGAACCAGAAGACGTTGTTGGAGGAGAGCGCGGCATATTTCACACCAGACTACCTAAAAAAGATTGAATTAGATCCAAACCTGTACTACAGGACTTCAGAGAAGGCTCACGGGCAGATAGAGGAGTGCATCTATACGGTGGCAAAGGTAAAGATAAGCGACGATTGCCACTTTTCGGACTGGCCGGGAATGAAGGCTGTGGTACGGTTTGACAAGAAGACCGAGAAGATAAGCACAGGCAAAAAGAGTGAGGAGACGAGGTACTACATCACCAGCATGGACAACAATGCCCAGGTCTGCGGCAAGGCTATCCGGGAACACTGGCAGGTGGAGAATTCTTTGCATGGATTTATGGATATGATGTTCTGCGATGACGAGAACACCACGGTGAACCGCAGGGCAAGCGGAAACCTGTCGCTGATGAAGAAGATGGCCCTCTCGATGTACAAGATGGTCAAGCCTCTGGAGAAGTCAAAAACCCTCAGTGACGTCAAGAGGGGGTTCGCCTGGGGCTATGAGGAAATTCTGGAGAGGATGCTGTGCTCTTGTGACAGCAAGACAATAAGAAAGGCACTGGAAGATTCCCTGAAAAAAAAGGAGTGACCTCAACCCCAGATTTTTGATATTACCCATCGAATCACTGACACCCGGTCGACATTATGGAGCTTTCCTAACCGGGTGTCTTGTCATGCCCGAAGCTCGGAGCTATCCTATCATCATTGGTTTCATGGCATTGCCAAACTGTCAACTAGAAATTGATGCGTTTGTCCTGCTAGGACAACACTAAGCTTGACAGGTTAACTTACTCAAGGATATCATCGAAACAATGTTTCATTTTAAAATTGTTGAAAAAAGTCTTACCAGACTAAACCTAGCTTTGGAACGTCTTATGCCGATCCTCACCCCAAGCGGAGTACTAATAGGTCTCATCTTGGGTTCGCGTGTTTCGTGGATGAAACCCTCGGTTACTTGGATGTTTGCCTTTGTGACCTTTAGCGGAGCCTTGGGCATCAGTTCCTCCAGCTTCCTGAAGGTGGTGAAGAAACCCAAGAACATTCTTGTTTTCTTCCTAGGTACGAATATCATCATGCCGCTGCTCGCCTGGATGCTTGCCTCAATTTTCTTTGGCTCGAACCCTGCTGTGGTGACAGGCTATGTCCTGTTGCTTTCCATACCTACTGCAGTCTCAGGCTATATTTGGAGTGCCATCTATAAGGGTAACGGAGCCCTGTCACTTACTCTCATCCTTGTTTCGACGATGATGGCACCGCTGTTGACTCCGTTTACCATAAGCTTTCTCACCCAAAGCAGCGTAGCCATCGATAGTACATCGATGATGCTCTCCTTGCTGAAGATGGTCGTCATTCCTTCCCTGCTGGGTGTATCGCTGAACAGCCTCACCAAGGGAGGGGTTACCACTCATCTGGCTCCCTCGCTGAAACCATTTGCAAAGTTAGCCCTCTTCTTTGTCATCATCGTCAATACATCCTTGGTTTCGGAGCGTCTGCTAGCAGAAGCATCCTGGGCCTATCTTCCCATAGCACTGCTTTGTGCCTTCCTCGCTGCCAGCGGCTACCCTATATCCTACACCTTGGGCAAACTGGCCAAGATTCCCTATGAAGAGAACATAAGCATTACCTTCGCCTCATCCATGAGAAATATCAGCGCGGCTCTCGTGCTTTCCATCGAGTTTTTTCCTGCCCAGACAGCCCTACCCGTTATATTTGGAATTGTATTTCAACAGACAGTATGTGCTTTTATGGGATATTTCCTATTCGGGAAAAAAATAATCCAAAAACGTACTATAAGGAGCAAACCATGCAAGCAATCACGACCGTAAAAAACCCAGTAAAAAGACCGGTACGCGTCCTTCAATATGGGGAAGGGAACTTCCTTCGGGCCTTTGCCGATTGGAAAATTGATATCCTCAACGAAAAGACTGATTTCAACGGCAACGTTGTAATCGTCCAACCTCTTGAACGAGGCCTTGGTGATATGCTCAACGAGCAAAAAGGGCTCTATACCACAGTCCTCAGAGGTGTACAGGGGGGCAAGACCGTTGAGGAGTACAGAACCATCAACAGTGTGGAAGCCTGTCTCAACCCCTACCATGAGGATGACTACAAAGCCTATTTGGAACTCGCATCCAGCAAAGATCTCCGCTTTGTCTTCTCCAACACTACAGAAGCGGGCATCGCCTACCACGAGGGAGACAAGCTTGAGGACAAGCCTCAGAGCTCTTTCCCAGGAAAGGTGTGTGCATTCCTCTATAAGCGCTACCAGGCTTTCAAGGGCGATAACAGTAAAGGCCTGATCATCATCCCCTGTGAGCTCATCGACAAGAACGGGGACAATCTGAAGAAGATCGTAAAACAGTATGCCACTGAGTGGAAGCTTGAAGAGGCCTTTATGACTTGGCTGGATGAAGCGTGTGACTTCTGTAACTCTCTGGTCGACCGCATCGTCCCCGGCTACCCCAAAGCGGAAGCAGAGGAACTTTGCGAAAAGCTTGGCTACCAGGACAACCTCCTGGTCTCCGCTGAGATATTCCACCTCTGGGTCATAGAGTGTCATAAAGAGTTCCATGAGGATGAGCTTCCGTTTGCCAAAGCAGGTCTGAATGTCATCTGGACCGACGACATGAGCTTCTATAGGACGCGCAAGGTGCGCATCCTCAACGGAGCACACACCCTTACCGTCCTTGCCGCCTACCTGGCAGGCCTCGATACCGTGCAGGAGTGTATAGCTGATAAGGCTCTGGTATACCCCTTCATGCAGGCAGGTATCTTTGACGAGATCATCCCATCGATGGACGGCTTCAAAGAGATGCTTGAGGCGTATGCATCCGATGTGCTTGAGAGGTTTGAAAACCCGTTCAACCCACACCAGCTGCTCAGTATCTCGCTGAACTCGGTAAGCAAGTTCAAGACCCGTGACCTCCCCTCGCTTTTGGACTATCATAAAGAGTACAAGAAGCTTCCCAAGCATCTTGTTTTTTCCCTAGCAGCTCTAATCAGCTTCTATGAGGGCACTGAGTTTGACGGGCCTGCCCTTAAGGGACAAAGAAATGGGGAGACCTATCTCATTCAGGATAGTCCTGAGGTGCTGACAAAGTTTGCCGAACTCTATAAGACAAAAGATCCAGCGGCAATTTCCAAAGCGGTCCTCAGTGACACTTCTTGGTGGGGAACAGACCTTACCCTGATAGAAGGTCTCCAAAAGATGGTATCTGAGAATCTTCGCTCTATCTGGAAGGACGGAATGAAGAGCGCTCTCAAGGAGATATAATAGTATGCAGACATTTTCCACATTGAAAATAGCAGATAAAGACACCGTGGCTGTAGCCATCAAGGCCCTTAGCCAAGGTGAGGTTGTTGAGGTGGGCGGCAAACGGGTTACGTTGGTCTCACCTATCCCTGCAGGACACAAGTTTGCCCTCAAGGATATCCAAAAGGAAGAACATATCATCAAGTACGGCTATCCCATCGGCAAGGCCAAAGAAGCTATAGCCGAAGGTAGCCATGTCCACTCTACAAACATCAGCACCCTGCTGAGTGAGAAGGCAGAGTACCAGTATGATAGGCAAGAGAGCGCTTCCTACATGGCAAAGGCCGAAGAGAAACGCAAAAGTTGGGAAGGAAAAATTCCCACCATCCAAGCCTATAGACGCTCTAACGGGAAAATAGGGATTCGTAACGAGCTGTGGATAATCCCCACAGTAGGATGTGTAAACAAGGTTGCAGAAACCCTCATCGAATGGGCAAAGGAAGCCTTTTCCTCCTATGACTATGATGGTATCCATGTCTGGTCCCACCCCTACGGGTGTTCCCAACTTGGTGCAGACCATGAGGCAACCCGGACCATCCTTTCGGACTTGGTCCACCACCCCAATGCAGGGGGCGTCTTGGTCCTCTCTCTGGGGTGTGAGAACAATACCCCAGCCTCCTTCAAAGCTCTGGTAGGCGATGTTGATCCCAATCGGGTCAAGTTCCTCACCAGTCAGGAAGTGGAAGACGAGATAGAGAGTGGCAAGCAATTGCTTACTGAATTGATAAAGACCATCTCCAAGGACAAGCGTGAAAGCGTCTCCATGGGAGAACTGGTCGTTGGCTTCAAGTGTGGAGGCTCCGATGGCTTCAGTGGCATCACTGCGAACCCTCTGGTCGGGCGTTTTTGTGATGAGTTCAACGCCATGGGCGGAACGTCCATTCTCACTGAGGTTCCTGAGATGTTCGGTGCCGAACAGATACTGATGAACCGAGCAGTTGACGAAACCATTTACGAAGAGACCGTCTCCCTTATCAACGACTTCAAGGATTACTTCGTCAAGCATGACCAAGTCATCTATGAAAACCCTTCCCCAGGAAACAAGGAAGGGGGTATCAGCACCTTGGAGGACAAGAGCATCGGAGCTATCCAAAAAGGTGGGCAGGCCCCCATCGTCGCTGTACTTGAATATGGTCAGAGAGTTACCAAGCGTGGGCTGAATTTGCTTTCAGGTCCTGGTAATGATATAGTATCGACTACAGCCCTTACGGCTAGCGGTGCACATATAATCCTGTTTACCACAGGGAGAGGGACTCCCCTAGGAGCCCCGGTTCCTACGGTAAAGATAGCCTCAAACACGGCTTTGGCAACAAAGAAGACCAACTGGATCGACTTTGATGCAGGTCGTTTGCTGACTGAGGAAAATGCCGTGGTGCTCAACGATTTTATTGCCTTGCTACAAAAGATTGCCTCGGGTGAAGAACAAACTAAAAATGAAATAAACGGCTATGCCGAGATTTCCCTATTCAAGGATGGGGTCATCCTCTAGAAAGGAGTATCAGTATGAAAAAATTTATGGGTGAGAATTTCCTCTTACAAAACAAGACAGCGGAGATGCTGTATCACGAATTTGCAAAAGACCAACCGATCTTTGACTATCATTGTCACCTTATCCCTCAGGAGATCGCAACCGACAAGCGCTTTACCACTATCACCGATGCATGGCTTGGAGGGGACCACTACAAGTGGAGAGCAATGCGTTCCAATGGAATAGCTGAAGAGCTCATCACCGGCCAAGATGCCGACCCCTTTGACAAGTTCTACGCTTGGGCCCATACCATGGAGAATGCTCTAGGCAATCCCCTCTACCACTGGACCCACTTGGAGCTCCAACGGTATTTTGACATTCACGAACCACTTAACAGAAAGAGTGCAAAGGCCATCTACGAGGAAACCAACAGAAAGTTTGCCAATGACGCAAACCTTTCTGTAAAGGGCATCATGAAACAGTTCAAGGTCTATGCAGTGGGAACAACCGACGACCCTGCCGATGACCTTGCCTTCCATCAGGATATTGCTTCTCAGAAAAGCTTCCCTGCAAAGGTGCTTCCCTCCTATCGTCCAGACAAGGCTCTGGCTATCGAGAAGGATTCCTTCGCAGAATATATCATCCTGTTAGCCAGAGCTGCTTCGATGGAGATCAATTCTGCAACTGATGTTGTCGCCGCCCTTATCGCAAGGCTGGACTTTTTTGTTGAGCATGGTTGCAAGGCTTCAGACCACGCCTTGGTCACAGCTCCTGCTGTGTTCAAGAGCGAGAGTGAAGTCAACGCCATCTTTGGCAAGAAACTTGCCGGAGCAACGCTGAACAGTGAAGAAATCGAGGCCTACAAGACCTTTGTCCTCTCCCACCTAGCCCGCGCCTATGCAAAGCGTGACATTGCCATGCAGTTGCACTTTGCAGCCATCAGAGATAACAATGAGCGTATGTTCAAGCTGCTCGGTCCCGATACAGGCTTTGATGCATCCCATGACAAGGAGATCGCAGAAGGGCTTTCAGCCTTCCTCAGTGCCCTCTCCTCTACAGGCGAGATCCCCAAGACTATCCTGTACAGCCTCAACCCCAAGGATTATTATACCCTCGGGTCGTTGATGGGTTGTTACCAGGGCGGAATGCCTGGAAAGATCCAGCTCGGTTCGGCCTGGTGGTTTGCGGACCATAAGGATGGGATGGAACAGCAGATGAAGATTTTAGGAAATGTTGGGCTTCTGCCACGTTTCATAGGTATGCTGACTGATAGCAGATCTTTCCTCTCCTACCCCAGACACGAGTATTTCAGAAGAATCCTGTGTAACATACTTGGGACATGGGCTGAAGAGGGAGAGATCCCCTCAGACCGGGAGATGTTGGGTACAGTGGTGAAGAATATCTCATTTGAGAATGCGAAGGCCTATTTTGAAGGATAAGAAGATGAGTGGAAAAGGATCTGAACTGCAACTAACCAGTGGGGTGGTACGCACCATTGCGATAATGGAGACGCTCTCACAATACCAACATATCAATCTGGAGAACCTAGCCAAGGAGACCAAATTACCCAAGGCTACCCTGCTCAGATTCCTATCTACGCTCGTCAGCCTTGGGTATGTCTATCGTGACCCTTCAGACCTCTATAGCCTGACGCTGAAGCTGTTCGCCTTGGGTTCGCATGGGTTGGAGCATATTGATTTTATCAGTCTGGCCAACCCTGTTGCCCAAAAGCTCTGCACCGAACTGGGCGAGACTGTCCATATGGGAGTGCTCGAAGGTAAGCAGGCTGTCTATGTCTTGAAGAAGGAGTCCTCCTTCACAATCCGCATGTACAGCAGAGTGGGAAAAACCATCCCCCTCTACTGTACCGCCATAGGCAAGGTCCTGCTCAGTGATATGACTGAACGCGAACTTCAGCTGTATCTTAGTAAAGTAAGTCTCAAGCCTTTCACGCCGAACACCATCAAGGATGAGCAGGCCTTGCGGTCGGAATTAGAAACAGTCAGGACCCAGGGCTGGGCTTCCGATGCTGAGGAACACGAAATGGGAACCCTCTGTATAGGGGCCCCTATCAGGGACTACACGGGAAGGGTAATCGCTGCGATGAGTGTATCCTGGCCATTGTTCAGATTTGATCCTGAAGATAAGAAACGTATTGTCGCTTCCATCCTAGCCGAGTGCAACAACGTTTCAAAGTTGCTTGGTAGTGAAAAGAAGTAAGACAACAGAAAAAAAGATAGAGACAAGATAAAACGAGGAGGAACATATGAAGACTATCCGTTGGGGCATCATAGGTTGTGGGGATGTTACTGAAAAGAAGAGTGGCCCCGGCTTGCAGAAAGCCGATGGATCCTCACTTGTTGCAGTAATGCGCCGAGACGGCGAGAAAGCTGCTGACTATGCAAAAAGGCATAACGTTCCTCGTTGGTATGACGATGCACAGAAACTTATCGACGACCCTGAGGTGGATGCCATCTACATCGCCACCCATCCCAATTCACATATGGAATATACCCTCAAGGCAGCAGAGGCAGGCAAACCTGTCTACTGTGAGAAGCCGTTGGGTGTGTCCAGTGAAGAGAGCAAAAGGATGGTCTCCTTTTGCAAGGAGAAAGAGGTTCCTTTCTTCAGTGCCTACTACAGAAGGGCCCTTTCCAAGTATCTGAAGATAAAGGAACTGCTCGATAGCGGCGTCATTGGTGAGATTCGGTATGTCCATGTCGCAATGCATCAAAGCATTGCCGAGGAGGACAAACAGGGCGGTGGCTCCTGGAGAGTCGACCCGAAGCTGTCCGGAGGCGGACGCTTCCTTGATGTTGGTTCCCACGCTCTGGACCTTGTTGACTGGTATTGCGGTCCTATCAAGGAAGCACAGGGGTTTGCCCTAAACCAGAGCAAGACCTATGCTGCTTCTGATATTGTCAGTGGTAGTTGGAAGCACGAGAACGATGTCCTGGGAAGCGGTATATTCTGCTTCAATACGGACAGGGACGAAGATAAGACCATCATCCGTGGAAGTTTAGGAGAATTGTCCTACTCGGTGCTGTCCATTGAGGACTCTATCCACATACGAGTTGATAATGAAGAGCTTACGCTTCTTGTAGACAAGGCACCTGAGCATGTCGCCCAGCCTTTGATCCAGACTGTGGTGAATGAGCTCTTGGAAAAGGGCACCTGCCCCAGTACAGGTGAGAGTGGGTCAAGAACCGATTGGGTCATGGAAAAGCTGCAAGGCAAATAGGAGAAACACTATGTTTGTATCACATCGTGATGAGATTGAAAAAAAGCAGATAGAAAGTCCCTCTTCCAAGAACGTTACCAAACAGGTGCTCGTAGGACCCGAGCAAGGGTGGAAGGACCATGTCATGAGGATGTTTACCCTGGGCAAGGAGGGCTTCGCACCTCGTCATACCCATCCTTGGCAACACATCATATATGGTGTCGAAGGAGAGGGAATGCTCTTCATGGATGGTAAAAACTACCCTCTCAAAGCAGGATCGACGGCCTATGTGCCTTCTAACATCCTGCATCAGATATCTAATGCAGGGGACGAGAGTTTTGTGTTCATCTGTATAGTGCCGGAGATTGGGGATAAGTAGGAAACACGACAGAGGCAAGATTAAAATAGTATGAGGTCAGTAAGAGTCTTTTTGAGGGAGTCTTTCCAAGGGCTTCCTTATACTCATTTGAAAGTTTGATATTTGTACCAAAGATGTTCCTGACATATACTTCAAGGACATACCATTGACATCCGCCCATTGCTTCACTTATTTTCCCCTCAAAAAACCCAAAGTATGCTATTTTACTATAAGAAGAAGAATAAATTTATTGTTGGTATCTTCCCCAAATAAACAGGTTTCACGTCAAATTACCAAGGGACTAAAGAAATTGACGGTCTATCAATTCCCTGTACTGAGCTTCCCGATGCAACCAGAAGTCAGCTGTACTACCAAGAACACTCTCTAGTTTCAAAGCTATCCCTTCTGAAATGGAAGCATTTCCTTCTACCAATTGGCTGATATGTTTTTGGGTATATCCAGTCTTCTCAGCAAGCTCTGATTGGCTCCAGCCCCGCTCTTCCAGTATATCTAGGATGGTTTCTCCCGGTGGAGAGGCCCAATCCTGTATCTCATTACTTTCATTCATAGTCGTCTCCAATACATCCACTGGTGAGATCTTTCATCAATGGGAACTGCTATCGCTGTCAGTATACGGGCAAAGGTACCAACGGATAGAAAATATTAGACTATATCCTAAGAGACACCTGTATTACCAACAAATATACTCAAGACAAGCATCACTCTGATTTTCTTTCTGATCCAGGGAAAATCACAGTAAATCATCGTCATTTCCTTGCAATCTCCATCATTTATGGTAATAATGATGTATATTATTAGAGAATGATGGAGATTATCTATGAAAGTCTTTGATTATCAGAATGCCCCGGAAAAACTGCTTACCCCTGAAATAGTCCGGTTGCTCACAAGCATCCATGAACACAAGGGCAAACAGGAACTGTTCATTGAGGCACATGCAGATGATCTGACAAGCCTCCTTGAAATTGCAAAGATACAAAGTACGGGAGCCTCCAATAGGATAGAGGGTATCTACACCTCAGACAAAAGACTTCGGGAACTGGTGCAGGACAAAGCTGAACCACGGAATCGCTCAGAACAGGAGATAGCAGGCTATGGGGAGGTTCTCTCAACCATCAATGACAGCTACGACCATATTACGCCAAGGCCAAATATCATCCTCCAGTTGCATAGGGATCTCTATCACTGTAGCGAATCCTCAATCGGCGGATCCTATAAGAATTCCGACAATGCGATTGCTGAGATTTATTCCGATGAAAAAGAAAAAGTCAGGTTTGTTCCTGTTCCTGCATACCAGACCCCTGATGCAATGAAACGTTTGTGTGAAGCTTTTTTGAAGGCATGGGAAGATGGCAGCATTGATACACTGCTGCTCATTCCTATGTTCATATTGGACTTTCTCTGCATACATCCGTTCCAAGATGGCAACGGCCGAATGAGCCGACTTCTTTCGTTGTTGTTGCTCTATAAAGCAGGATACATCGTAGGAAAATATGTAAGTATCGAATTGCTGATTGAGAAGACAAAGGAAACCTATTATGAAGCTCTGCAGGATTCATCCCTGAATTGGCATGAAGGCAAGAATACGTATGGACCTTTTGTAAAATATTATCTCGGTATTTTGATAGGCTCATACAATGACTTTGAAGACCGAGTCGAACATATGAAATATAAGAAAATGTCCAAGCCAGAACGCATCAAAGCAGTGATAGAAAAAACTGTCGGAAAGATAACGAAGA
>CAXYZP010000001.1:0-31578 GCA_964293175.1 uncultured Sphaerochaeta sp. | reverse complement strand
GAAGAGTGCAGACGCTCTGTTGGGCATGGAAGGATCGGTGACGGAAATCTTTGCATAGTGATGTAGATACAGAGGTGGAAAATCTGCAACAGCTTTTACCTGCATCTGATCTTGAGGTAAGAAGCTGGAAAGTCCTGGCCAAGGATTATCTTGCTGCTATACAGGCAGAACGGGGAGGGACCGCAATCATCCTCTTTTTGGTCTTCATCATAGCAGCAGTGGGAATCTCCAATACGATGCTGATGTCCATGTATGAACGGACCCGGGAGTTGGGAATGATGAGGGCCCTAGGGATGAGAGACAGCCATATCATGCTCTCGTTCCTATTCGAAGCAGGAGGCATCGGATTTGTTGGATCATGTATCGGCCTTGCCTTGGGGGCTTTGGTCAATCTTTATATGGTCAATGTCGGCATTGACTTTGGCTTCATGATGCGTGATATGGATGTCGGCTATAGGGTCCAGAGCATTGTACGGGGTACCTGGAATCTCAGGTCCTTTCTCGTGACCCTAGCTTCAGGAGTTGGCCTTTCGATGATTGTTGCATGGCTGCCTATCAGGCGATCGTTGAAGATGGATATTCCCTCTTGCCTGCGCCACCAATAGGGAATTAGCATGAGGGCATCTGTTTTCCAAAGATAAATAAATCAAGAAACCATTAAGCGAACACCAAAAGAAAAAGACCTAATAAATAAAAACAACCGAATATGATCAAGACAAAAATCAGAGGAAGAAGTTTATGGAATTCATTACCCTCAATATAGATAACTTGGAACAGGAACATATCTGCTGTGCAATAGCCGACAAGAAACACCAGGTGGGTGTCGAGGCAAAGAAAGCCTGGATCAAGGAGAGGCTTGGTGAAGGGCACGTATTCAGAAAAGGGGATGCGCGTGGCAAGGTCTTCATCGAATACACCCCGCTAGAAACCGCATGGGTACCTGTTATAGGAGAGAACTACCTCTATATCCACTGCCTCTGGGTATCAGGCAGTTTCAAGGGAAAAGGGTATGCAACAGCGTTGCTAGAAACCTGTATTGCTGATGCCAAGAAACAGGGACGGTCGGGAGTCTGTGTGATCAGTTCAAAGAAGAAGAAACTCTTCTTGAGCGACAAGGCCTTCATGCTCAAGCATGGCTTTGAGGTAGTCGATCAGATAGCTGAGTATGAGCTCTTGGCCCTCTTTTTTGATGAGAGCAAACCCCAGTTTGCTGAATCAGCAAGAAAACAAAGCATAGAGAGTCAGGACCTGACCATCTATTACGGCTTGCAATGTCCTTACATTCCCAATTGTATTGCTGAGGTGCAAGCTTATTGCGAAACCAATGCAATTCCTTTGAACCTGATAGAGGTTGATAGCCTACACAAGGCACAGGCCATGCCCTGCGTGTTCAACAACTGGGCAGTATTCTATCAGGGGAAATTTGAAACGGTGCATCTCCTAAACGAGAAGTACTTGAAGAAGATGCTGGGCAGATAAACTTTTCACATCTTTGGTGTTCATCAGCATCCTTTTCAAATTTTTGGGTGTTTCCTATGTATTCTACAAGGTACTGTTTTCGCTGAACAACTATGGTGCATTGATTACTCTATACAAAACTCCCGGTAAGACGTTTGGGCCTTATCGGGAATTTTTTCTGTATGCATGTATTTTTCTTAGCAAGAAGATATCTGGAAAATCTCCCTAGAGAATTTCCCCTTCTGAAGAAAGGGTAACCACAGCTATGGGCATGATCTTGCCAGATGCGGCAATGGCACGTTTGACAGCACTATCGAGGCCACCACAGCAGGGAACTTCCATCCTGACTACCGTGACGCTTCTAATGTTGTTATTGGCAATAATAACCGCAAGCTTCTCAGCATAGTCACCCTCATCAAGTTTGGGACATCCGATAAGAGTTACCTTGTCCTTGATGAATGTATTGTGGAAGTCTGCATAGGCATAGGCTGAACAGTCAGCTGCAATGAGCAGGTCGCAATTCTTGAAGAAGGCAGCTTGAGGAGAGGCTAGCTTGATCTGCACAGGCCACTGGCGCAGCTGACTGACAGGCTTGATAGTCTCTATTGTTGTCTCTTCTGTTCTCTTCTCTTTACTCTGCTTCATGACCTTCATCTGAGTCCCAGGGCAGCTGAAGACAGGAGCCTCTTCACCCATAAGGTGAGCCACTGCCTCATGATTGAATACTGGGGCCTCTCGCTCTTCAAAGGTGATGGCTCCTGTGGGGCATACAGGAAGGCAGTTTCCCAGACCATCACAATAGTCCTCACGCAGCATGACAGCTTTGCCGTCCACCATACCGATAGCTCCCTCTTGGCAAGCGCCTACGCACAAACCGCATCCAATGCACAACTCTTCATCTATATGTATCATCTGTCTTATCATTATATATCTCCATTGTCCAAATTTCTTTGGCATGATACTATGCGAGCCTAGTAAGTTATGTTGTTTTTACAACAAAAGGATTGATATATGCATACCCTCCCAGTTCTTGCACAAAGCCTCCTCTTCCAAGGAGTAAGTGAGAGTGACCTCCCCCACCTGATCAGGTGTCTGGAGCCCAAAGAGGTCACCTACCCTAAGGACTACACCATCATCGAGGAGGGAGACCTTCTCGATGAGCTTGGGGTAATCGTGTCGGGTTCGGTCAGCATTGTCCGTCATGATTTCTGGGGAAACCGGACACTGGTAGCTAGGTTGGGCAGCGGGGAGATCTTCGCAGAGACCGTCGCCTGCACAGCGAGCAAAAGCGTAGCCTCTGTCATTACAGAGGAAAAGACTGTAGTCCTCTTCCTTGGTGTGCAAAAAATCATTACCACATGCCCCTCAGCATGTGTATTTCACCAATCCATCATCGAGAACATGATTAGGCTTTTGGCACATAAGAATCTTAGCCTGATGCAAAAGATGAACCATATAACCAAACGAAACACCCGTGAAAAGTTGCTCTCTTTTCTCTCTGAGCAAGCCTTGGACAGAGGTACTCAGGAGTTTACCATCCCCTTTGACCGTCAACAACTCGCTGATTTCCTCTGTGTAGACCGTAGCGCGATGTCCAGCGAACTGAGTAAGATGAAAAGCGATGGGCTGCTCGAATACAACAAGAACTCCTTTATCCTCAAGCAAGTTGAGCTCTAGAGCGATTCCTTACTCTGGCTAACAGCTCTGCCCTAGAGTACTATTAGATACCACACAAGTTCCATGTAATCGGAGGGCTTATGAAACGAATGAGAAATCTCTTTCTGGTGATCATGGTAGCCACCATGATGGTCTTCACTTCCTGTGCGACCGTGCAAGAGCAAGCTCCTGTTGAAATTCACCTGCAAACCTTGGAATCGAGCATTGCAGTCGTAGACAAATACGGCAACCTGACCTTGGAGATGACCGAACACTTCCTCTTAAGGGAAGGGTATGAGGTTGGTGATATCGTATCTATCACCATTGGGGACTTTACCTATGAATCCCCCATCGGAACTGCATACAGTGATGTGGACAAGGGTGACTATGTAGTCCGACTTACCAAGGGCTATGTCATCCTAGCCATCAACTACGGCAACCTGGCTAAAATCAGTGGCGCTTTAGAAAAAGCCCCAGTTACGATTACCCTTTCTGAAAAGGGAGGGTACCTGCAGGAGTTTGAACTGAGACACCTGGTACGTACCGATGATAGAGCAGACTATGCCTCGGACGCAATCTTCGCAAACTTCCGCATGGTTTCCTACGGCTCAATTGCCGAGGGCATGCTCTACCGTTCGGCCAACCCTGTACTCGATGATGAGCGGGCCCCATATGTTGCAGATCTAACTGAGCTGGTTGGTATCAAGACAGTCATCAACCTAGCAGACGACAAAGAGAGCCTCTATGCGAATCTTGATGATGCGCCCTATTATAAGGGCCTAGTCGAAGAGGGATCGGTCATAGCCCTCAATATGGGCGTAACCTTCACCGATGCCGAGTTCATCCTCAAGCTGCGGGAGGGCCTCGCCTTCATGGCAGACCACAGGGGGCCGTATCTTGTGCACTGCAACGAAGGCAAGGACAGGGCGGGCTTTGTCAGTGCCCTTCTCAGCGCTATCATGGGAGCAACCGTCGATGAGGTAGTAGAGGATTATATGATCAGCTACGAAAACTACTATGGTGTGGAGAAGGCAACAGAAAGGTATGAGCTCATCAGCAAGATTATCATGAATCTCTTCAGTGATATCAACGGTGGCAAAAGCGTCACCGACAGGAGCATAAAAAAGGCTGCTGAGTCCTATCTGCTGCACGAGGTAAAGCTCACTACAGAACAATTGGATGCTATCAAGGATAATCTTTCAGGTAAGAAGGTAAAGTTCAGCGGACAAATTGTATTTACCCTCTGATGAGAATAGAGGTTTTTGCAGGCAACCGTTTGGTCGCCTGCAAACTATTCGTACCAGGGAGTGAAACCATCATCGTTATGATGTATGAATAAGGGAGGCCTCATGCAAGAGGAGTGTATTTTCTGTAGGATAGACAAGGAAAGGATCATTGACGAGAACGCTCTTTCGTATGCGATTGCGGACAATTTCCCCGTATCAGAAGGGCATACCCTCATCATCCCCAAACGTCATGAACAGGACTATTTCCTCTTGACTAAGGAGGAGAAGAACTCTTGTGATGATCTTCTAAAGAGGGCACGGTCTCGCATCCTCTCTTCCGATACTACAGTTGCAGGGTTCAACGTGGGTATAAACATAGGAGAGGTGGCAGGCCAGTCGATTTTCCACTGCCACATCCACCTCATTCCCAGAAGAAAGGGAGATACAGCGAACCCCAGAGGCGGGGTCCGTCATGTCATAGCGCACAAAGGGTGCTACCCTAGGCCTTGAGCACCTGCACTGGAGCTTCAAGGATGTCCAGCGTGTCGCAGACTGTATCGAGAAAGAACAGACGGAGAACCTGCAGGTCGAGTGTATCCTCGTAGGGACCGAGGTCTTCCCGAGTTTCCTTTGTGTAGAGAAAGCTTCTTATTTCTGAGAAGTTCCCTTTGGTCTGATAGTCAGACTGCAACTCTTTCAGCGAACATCCCAGCTTGTAGGAAAGTGAGCGCAAATCTTCCTGTTCAAGGGAAACAACCAACACAAGCTTGCCTTTGTAGGTAACCGCCATCGCATAAGGGATAAAAACAAGATCTTCTCCACTTTTGCAAGCTGGTTTCTTGAGCATAGTGCAAACAGCTTCTCCACATTTCCATATCTCATCAAGAATGACACCATCCTTGATATCGGGCAACGAGTGCCACATCAGGGGGTCAATCTTTTCCAGTGTCGTAATATCCAATACCATACAATCCTCCCTATGCACGATAGCGTATCCCTTTCTAGAAGAATAAGGGTTATCAGCTATTGACGAGCGTAGTATCAAGACTTTATCGTATCTTTATGAACAATCCAATAGCAATGGCCTTAGTAGCAACCCTCGGAACCTGGGGAATGACCGCCTTGGGAGCATCTCTCGTGTTCTTCTTCAAAACCATCAAAGACCATGTGATGAATTCCATGCTGGGCTTTGCAAGCGGCGTCATGGTCGCAGCGAGCTTTTGGTCTTTGCTTGCTCCTGCCATAGCCATGGCTGAAGATGGCCCGGTGCCTGCATACCTAGTTGCAGCCATCGGCTTCCTGCTGGGAGGGGCCTTCCTCTGGCTCAGTGACCGCCTCCTTCCTCATGCTCACTTTGGATCAGCACCCGGCGAGACGGAAGGCATCCCTACTCACCTGCGCCGCAGCATCCTTTTGGTCCTTTCCATCACCTTGCACAACATCCCAGAAGGGCTTGCCGTGGGAGTTGCCTTCGGAGCCGCCGCATTATCAGGAGAGCCCAATGCGTATATGGGGGCCATTGCAGTAGCCATTGGTATCGGATTACAAAACTTCCCTGAAGGGGCAGCAGTCTCCATCCCTCTCAGAAGGGAAAATCTCAGCAGATTCAAAAGTTTCATGTACGGTCAGGCCTCAGGAATTGTGGAGCCTATAGCAGGAGTATTAGGAGCGCTGTTGGTTATCCAAGTGCAAGCAATACTTCCGTACGCCCTCGCCTTTGCAGCGGGTGCGATGATCTATGTAGTAGTTGAAGAGCTTGTTCCTGCAGCCCAGGGAGACCCTGACGACCACAGTGCAACACACTATGCCACCATCGGGACCATGATAGGATTCACAGTCATGATGATGCTGGATGTGGGACTGGGTTGATCTAGATCCTTTGCAGAAGATTCTCGATAGTGAGGTTTCCCAAAGAGGATACACCGCGCGCCTGTACCTGGCTTGCTATGGCTTCCCCTGCCGTGTCTTGTTTATCAATCTCTATGCTATCAAGGCCATAGAGAGAATTCACCAAGTCCTGAACCCTAAGATTCTCCAAGGGTTGCATCGGGATATACATCGTATGACCATTATTGGACGGTGTGATGAATTTCAGCTGTGTCAGCAACTCCAGAAATCCATTAAGGCGCAAATCCGGAATGGCCAGGCGATTCATCATCTCCTTGGTGGTGGTAGAACCTCCGCCATTGCGGAAGTTACTGCCAATGAGCATCATAATGTTTACCCCTTCACAAAGCTGTAGGGCAGGACTTTTTGGAAGGCCTTTATAAACCTGGATATCGGGACGAAACTGGTGTGCGTACGACAGCTCCACACAGTAGAAGACAACAGCCCAGAAAACATAAAAGAGCACCAGGAAAAGAAATACTATGGCCAATGAGCCATAGATTACCGAATATCTGGCTGCCATTCCTGAAAGCAAGAAAAGAAACTTGCTGAACAGCATAAGAAACAATGTACCGGAAATAGAACCCACCATGGCAGAGGAGAACTGAACCTTGGTGTTGGGTACAAAATACGTAAGCATGAAAAGAATTGCCCACGAGGTGACTATCGGGGCTAGAGCCCCTACTATTCTGGACCAAAGGGCAACAGATGCGCCTATGAGATTCAGATACCAGGAGTTCACCACCGATTGGATGCTGATATAGGCAGCCACAAGCAAGCAGGCCACGATAAGGAATGTTACAAAATTTGCCAGGCGCTTGATGGAGTTTCTGTTGCGTGTAGTGCGATAGATATGGTTGATGATCGTCCAGACCTTGTTAATCAGCAACACCATAGTGATGAGAAAGGAGATCAACCCTACAACTCCAAGGCTTGTGGCATTGGCAGTATAAATGTTCAACAAATCCATAAGCTGGAAACCAGCCTCAGCTCCGATAACCTCAGTAAGCCATTGTCGAAGCAGGTCGACAAGTGGCTCCAAAACACCAAAGGCACTAAAAAAGGTAAAGATGAAGGTGACAGCTGGCACCAAGGCCATCAAGGTGGAATACACCATACTTGAGGCTGACTGCATCACATTGTCTCTCAAAGCCTGGTTCAAGGCAAGGTGAGCAAGCTTCACTGATGCCAGGCTCTGTTTCTTTATGGTACGGATAAAACTCATGCAACTACACCCGATCCATAAACCATGAGGTGAGGTATTTCATGGTGGATTCCCTGTCGGTCTCATTCAAAAGCTCATGTCGTGCTCCGTCTACCAAGTGCAGGGTGAGGTCCTTGATACCAGCCTTTTTATAAAAATCCTGGACACGGACCAAGCCTTTCCCATAGTTCCCTACAGGATCCATACTTCCACTGATTATCAGCATAGGAAGATCATTGTGCAGAAGTTTTGCACGATCACCGCTGTTGGCATAGGCAATACCTTCCAACATATCCTCAAAAAACTTTGCCGTACAGACAAACCCACAAAGAGGGTCATTATCATATTTCTGTACCTCTTTCTCGTCACGGCTAAGCCAGGCAAAAGCTGAAGAGGCATCTGGTATCTTCTTGTTGTAGGAGCCGAAGCTCATCTTGTTCAATTGTATATCGACAAATTTAGAACCATGTTTTTTTACATGCGATCGCGCTATCATGCCACCAATTTTACCAAGAATTCCCATTGAAGGACCAGTGCCCATCATGATGATCCCATCATACAGGTCAGGGGTGTCTGCAATAATAGTTCTGGCTAGGAAGGATCCCATACTGTGCCCCATCAAAAAGAAGGGCGTCTTAGGAAACTCGGAAACTATAAGATTGGAAAGTTCTTTTGAATCCTCAGCAACACGCATCCACCCGTTCTTCTCAGCAAACCAGCCAAGAGTCTCCTCTGCTTTGGTAGCTGTCAGGCCATGGCCCCGATGATCTTGGGCAAAGAGAGCTATCCCCCGTTTATTGAGGTATCGGGCGAACCGGTCATAGCGCTGGCTGTATTCAGCCATACCATGGAGAAGGTGTACCACCGCTTTTACCTTGACCCCTTCTGGGATCCATGCATGATAGTACAACACGTGAGAGTCACTACAGGTTAATTTCCTGAAATCAGACATACGCTTCCTCCTAACCTACAATAGGTATGCAATTTCAATGTTATTCTACCAGCAATATAGCTTACAAACAAGAATATCCTACCTTAATAGGGGAAATTCACAACAACGCTCTTTTGTGATACTATATAGACATGGATACAATCATCTTTGGATCAGATTTACACGGGTCCTTGCCAGCTCTTACCACTCTTCTCGAAAAAGCTGAGAAGCTTCGTGCGTCAAAGCTCTTGCTTGGAGGTGATCTCTGCCCTCCAGAAAACACACTCTTCAAGATAGCTCTTGCCAACAGCCCTACTGAAATAATACATGTAAGGGGAAACTGCGACAATGCATACGTCTTCGCCAAGGCCCAGCTTCCTCTGCCACCCCTCATCCACAAGTTCCTGTTTGGTGAAAGAACCATCTTGCTTACCCATGGGGACAGATACCCTTCACCATATGGCCTTGGACTGAGAAAGGGTGATATCTTTATCTCAGGACACACACATACCCCTCAACTGCATACCGACGCCATGGGCATCATATGCGTAAACCCGGGCTCAACGACCTACCCCAGAAACATTCTCGGACCTACCTATGGCATCATCGACTCCAATAGCATCAGAATCCTCTCCATGAAGGATGATGTTTGCATTACGGAGCTGAAGACCTATTCGATGCCCCGTAAAGACCAGTAGGCATCAAGAAGACGCGCAAGAGGAACTACCTGCGAAGAGGGATAATTGCTGGATGCATCCAAGAGAAGCGGCTCAGGCAGTGAGCCGTGCCGACCGGAACGGCCTGTCAATTTGCTGTCGATTTCCTGTTGCAAGCTCCAAGCCCTCTTTCCAATCTGTTGGATCTCCTCTGGTTTCAGCGGATACCCCTCTGATATTGAACCAAGTTTTGCAAGCAACTTCCAAGCCTTATTCGAATGCAAAAATCGGGGAAACCTAAAGATCATCTTTTCAAAAAAAGGAATAGACAGCCAAGGACAGAGTCCCAAAGACTCCATCGCATAACGCAGGTCCTGAGAAAAAATAGCCCAGCGGGCAAGTTTTCTCTCATTACCCCTATGGTAGTGATTCCCATACATCAACTCACCAAAGACAAGGGTATCGTCGCCTGTTGCGGCAAGAATAGCCTGGGCCGGCAAACCTCGGTAGTCAAAGGGGGGCAGCGCCTGCTCATCAACCATATAGGCATGCTCCTCTCCCCCATACATACTCACCAACTTGGAAAAAGGTTCTGCAAGCTGTTCCCCGGTACCTTTGCGATATGCTATCGCATCGATTATCCGTATATATTGCATCACTGGAGAACTTGTAAAACCGGGCAGGAAGGATAGCCCTCCTTCTGCACGGGTTTTTCTTGCCCAGGAGAGGATCGTCCCTACGCTGATAGGGTCAAGGCCGTTGTCAGAACATCGCTGTACAAGAAGCGACACGCGGCGGTAGTCAAAGAGCTCCAGGTTCGATCCCAAAGCCATCAGGTTGGAAAAATCCAGAAGATTCTGCCTGGATGACATTGGTGTCCCGGAGGTAGGGCAACCGGCACATAACGGGCCTTCATCTGTTTGGGCAGTGCCCTGCACCTTGGGACAGAGTCCCCACAACCTACCATCCACCCGCGTGGAGTAGTTGTCTATGGCAGCCCACCCATGACGGTTGGCCTTTTTCAAAAGGGTTGCAGGCCCTTCTTCCTGCATGGCCCTGCCAATCCTGGTCTTTTTCACCAACGCATGATATTTTTTGGTACAGAGACCCAGCTCTTTGGTTTCATAGCTTTCCCTTCCGCTTGTGATAGACTGGAACAGGATAAACTTGAGATTTTTCAGACCAAACACCATCCCGACCCCACCCCGGGTTATATTGAGCTCACTGTATACGAGCGATGCATAGGGGACCTGGTGCTCTCCAGCAGGACCGATACACAAGAGCGGGCGGTCGTTAAAGTGCTTCTGCACCTCACTGGTCGTCATATCGTGAAAACGCTCTGCATTAGAGAATGTCACTTTCTGAGAATCAATCTCCAGACTGCACAAACGTCGGCTTCTGCCAATGAGAACCAGAGCGGAGTAACCACATCCAAGCAGGTTCTTGGCAAGCGTGCTGCTAATGCTGGTAACCGCAAGCCTTCCTGTACCGGGGGAACGCGTGACTACTGTGGAGGAGTCAGCACACACCATAGAGGTATCACTGGCCGCCCCAGCAGCTATGACAACGGGATTTCCAATCTCATACAGATGGCTATCAAGACTGTCATACGAAGCATAGGAATCCCAAAGGGAGAGCGCAAGAAGTCGTCCCCCCAACAGATTTTTTGCATCTGCTTCGGAGAGGGGAATCTTTTGCCAAGACTCTTGAGTGAGGTCTATAAGGAGGATTGCCCGTTGACGATACGGGAATGCCATTATCTGCTTTTTTGCCATATATCAAGGTACCTACTATGCTTTGAGCTGTCAATTCAGCTGGAACTACTTTAGATGTTTTAGTATACCATAAAAAGCCCCATTCGTTTTGCCCTTGTTCTATAACCCTTGTTGGTCGTATGATAGTAGTATGAAACAGATAGAAGTAACATATGACGACAAAAAACTAAACCTGCCGATGGGATCAACGGTCGAGGAAGGCCTCCTTGCCTTTGGTCTCATAAAAACAACTGATACCCCATCCTATCTGGACAACCCCATCGTAGGGGCTCTAGTGAACCATGAGTTGCAATCCTGCTCGAGTGCCATGGTCAGCGACTGCACCATCGAAGGGGTGAGGCTGTATGGAGAGATGGGCAAGAGAATGTATCGCCACAGTATCTGCTACCTCTTATGCTGTGCTGTCTCGATGCTCTACCCCAGCAGGAGGCTTGTCATCGGACACTCCCTCGGGGATGGATATTACTTTAGCTTCGATGATGACCTTACCCTGCAGACAGCTGACATCGAAACCATCTCCGAGACCATGAGGGCCCTGGTTGACCAGGACCTTCCTATAGAAGAGGTGGTACTCCCCTATGAAGAAGCAATGACCTACTTCAAGGAGAATCATTTTGACCAGACCGTCAGCCTTATCGCAACTCACAACGAGCCGGTAGTCGAACTCTATCGCCTACAAGGCTATCTCGACATTTCGTACGAACCCCTGTTGTGCCAGACAGGTCTGATGCAGGTATGGGAGCTCAAGGCATACCAAGACCGAGGTATGTTGCTACGCTATCCCAGGTCCCATAACATTGGAGCCTTGGATTCTTTTGTAGACAACCCACTCTTGTTTGCCATCTTCAAGGAGTACAAGGCTTGGGGAAGCATCCTCAACGTCCAGGCTCTCGGCCAGCTCAACCAACTGGGAAACCAGAACACCATAGAACCTTTCATCCGACTGGCAGAAGCCCTACAACAGAAAAAGATAGCCAATATCGCAGACCAGATCAATATCCATAGCAGCGTCAAGGCGATTCTTATCGCAGGCCCCTCATCCTCCGGAAAGACCACCTTTGCCCACAAGCTGGCCATACAGCTGCAGGTGCTGGGAAAGCGCACTATCAAGATATCATTGGATAACTACTATCTCCCCCCCCATCTTGCACCAAAGGACGAGGATGACAAACCGGATCTGGAAGCTCTGGAGGCCATCGACCTCATCCACTTCCAGAGAGACCTTGCCGCCTTGATAGCAGGAAATAAGGTAAATCTACCCCGATTTGACTTCAAGAGTGCAAATCGCACCTTTGAAAAAGAACAGGTGCAGATGGATAAGCGCACCATACTCATCATAGAAGGTATCCACGGAATGAATCCGAACCTTACTAACTCCATAGATGCCGATGCACTGTTCCGTGTATATATCTCGGCTCTCACCCAGCTCAACCTTGATGACCACAACCGGATCAGCACTACAGACAACCGGATGATCCGAAGGATGATCCGAGACAATAGGACTCGAGGAACAGATGCCACGACAACACTGAATATGTGGCCATCTGTGCGACGCGGTGAGGACAGGTATATCTTCCCCTACCAGAATAACGCCAACGTTATGATCAACTCAGCGCTCGACTACGAGCTTGGGGTACTCTCACCCTATGCCCAACCACTATTAAAAATGGTGAAGCCAAGTGCAGGGGCCGCTTATGAGACAGCACGGCGCTTACTCAAGTTCCTGGAGAATGTGAACCCGATCCCCGACACCCTTGTTCCTGATGACTCTCTGTTAAGAGAGTTCATCGGAGGAAGTGAGTTTGGGGTAATCTGAGTACATCATATTTCGCATAGTTCTCATGTTGCAGATGAAAGGACTCAAGCACAAACAAGAAAAGAGGCGATCTAATCGCCTCTTTTCTTGTTTGTTTCGTTATTCTTTGTTTCGTTATTTCGTTATTATTATTTTTCTATACCCTGGTGATCAAGTGCTATAGATGTGCTTGAACTGGTCAAACAGCTCGGACACCTGGTCCTTGCACTTTCCACAGACAGTACCGTACTCGGTGATCCTTTCCAGATCGTCGAGCGTCTTGGCTTCCCCACTCTTCACCAGGTCCTCGATAGCTACATCAGTGACATTCTTACACTCGCAGATAACCTTGGCAATTTTCTTCTTGTATGGATTGTCACGATTCTGCTTGACCAAAAAGTCATCAATAGCTGCACGAAGGCCCTTGTCCCCAAGGACGGAGCAATGGAACTTATGATCAGGCAATCCACCCAAAGCATCAGTGATCGCAGCTGGAGAGAGGTGATAGGCCTCTTCGAGACCCATTCCCATGACCATCTCGCTCATCATGGAGGTGCTGGCAATTGCCGATGCACACCCATAGGTAAGCCAACGCAGATCAACGATGACATCATCCTTAACCTTAATGGCAATTCTCATCTGATCGCCACAAGCAAGGGAGCCGACTTCGCCGACACCATCAAACTCGAAATTCTCGTCTTCGACCCAGGTATTTCTGGGATTCATAAAATGATCTTTGACTACAGGGGAGTATACCCACTGGCTCATAAAATTTGTACTCATCGTGTTGACATTCCTCTTAAGCGCTTGATAATCGGTGGCAGTTTCTCCAAAACATAGAGAACCTCTTCCTCGGTGTTGTACCGACCAAAACTAAACCTGATCGATCCATGCGCCAGTTCAATATCCACTCCAGAGGCAAGCAGCACATAGCTGGGTTCAAGGGACCCGCTCGCACAGGCGCTACCGGTGGAGATCATAATTCCTTCCATATCGAGATAGAGCAAAATAGACTCCCCTTCTGCACTGGGAAAGGAGACATCCAAGGTGCCGGGCAGGCAGTGTTCTTGGTTTCCATTCACCACTACGTTGGGAATCTTCTCTAGTATTCCTTTGCGAAGCATCTCCCGAAGGTGCCAAAGCTGGGCGCTCTCACTCTCCAAGTTCTGCTTGGCAAGCTCGGCGGCAACCCCGGTGCCCACTATGTAGGGGGTATTGTAGGTTCCGGCACGCTTGCCGCCTTCCTGATGCCCCCCATGGACAAAGGCTTCAAAGGGAACTTTTTTCTTGACTGCAAGAATACCGATACCCTTAGGACCGTAGAACTTGTGAGCTGAAATGCTCATGTAGTCCACACCCCATGTTTTCATCTCTACAGGGATTTTTCCAATGGCTTGGGTTGCATCGGTGTGCATATAGGCCCCGACAGCATGTGCCATCTTGGTAATCTCTGCAATTGGCTGGATGGTACCTATCTCGTTATTTCCTGTCATGACCGAAACCAAGGCAACATCCTCATCAAGGTATTTTGCAAGGGTCTCAAGCTCCACACGGCCGGTCTTGTCGACAGGCAACTCATCGATACGATACCCTCTCTTCTTCAGAAACTTTACAGTTTCTATGATGGAAGGGTGTTCGATGACGGTAGTGACGATACGGTTTCTCGCCGATCCAAGATCAATCGCATCACGAAATATATTAAAGACAGTATTATTTGCTTCACTTGCCCCGCTGGTAAATACAACCTCATTAGGGTCGCACTCAATGAGGGCAGCAATCTTCTCTCTTGACTGTTCAATGGCAAAGGCAGCTTCACGGCCAAAGCCGTGCATGCTGGAGGCATTGCCAAAGAGCGCATTTGCTTCTGAGATAGCATCAACGACTTCTTGCGCCATAGGCGTAGTCGCATTGTTATCCAGATATATTATCTGTTGTTCCATAAACTAATCCTCTCTGTAAAAATAAGGACAAAGACCTCATAGGGTCAAGCCACTCCACTTAAAAAGCAGTGTAGATATCTTTGTCTGGTTCATCAGAAGGACAGTTTTTACTATGAATAAACCTAAGCATGCGGTGGGGGGCAAACCGAATATGGTTGGCCTTGGCCCATTTTGCGTATGCACAACTATCGGGTATATAGGTGGCAAACATTGCACGAAGATAGGTCATCTTCTTGCAACGATTGCTCTTGGTGAAACGTTCGGCATAGATGGTACACTGCTTTGTCTCAGGATCGAAAAACTCACACCAGGAGTCCAGATCGATAACAAGCAGACGCCCATACATGGCCTTTTCATGGCAGCAGAGCCCACATTGGGTACATTTGCTCTCCCACGAGGATGTGTTACAGATGCTACACATGGCGCCCTCCTCCAGAGAGATGCTCTAGCCGGCTCTGCACGTCTAGGCGTATGGGAGGAAGGATGGAGAGAGCAGTGATGCTGACGTAGCCAGCTGAGACAGCCTGATAGTCGGTCTCAAGCGTATCGCACTTCTGTATGGGAGAGACACCACCCTTAAAGGAGAGAAGAGTTTTCATAACCCTTCTGGTTCTCATCAGAGCGTTTTGTTACCGCATCATGATAATCAAGATAGCTCACGACTGCAGGCTTCCACTTTCCATTCCCCTTAGAGGGAACATTGATGTTAAGAACGCACTCGCTACTACACAGAGGATAGAGTTCAGAGAGGTGGGATACAACAAACTGGGCAGCTTTCTCAAAGGCAAAGTGTCCGTTTTCATCACACGTACAGCTCAAGGCTATCGCCTTCAGGCCGGTGAGAGCGGCTTCCTTTGCAGCACCTACAGTGCCCGAATAGAGAATGTCGGTTGAAATATTGTACCCATGGTTTATGCCGCTGATCACCAAATCCGGGTCGGAGGGAAAAACATCCCCCTTTCGGGCATAGAGCATACAGTCGGCGGGAGTTCCGCTGCAATGGTAATGCAGGGGAGCATATTCGGTGATGGCTATATCACCTCGGAGGGTCATGGCATGACTGCTGGCACTTCGTTCCTGTGATGGCGCACAAACCCAGACCTCATGTCCTGCTTGAACAAGGGTCTGCTCAAGGACAGTAATGCCCTTGCTTTGATATCCGTCATCATTTGTCAGCAAAATTCTCATGTATGATCTTGGAACACAACCTTGGCTGAACCGCCACCTTCATAGATGTACCACCGGGGATGAAAACCGAAAATGTGTTCGTACTCCTCTAGACGGCTAATATAACTTGGAAGCGCCTGTTTACTCAAGAGGACCATGACATTCCCACTAAAACCATTGGAGACTAGCACAGCTCCCACACTACCGGTAATTTCAGAAGAGCGTTTGGTAAGCCAATCGACCTCAGGACAGGAAACCTCAAGTAGATCACGCAAGCCTGTCTGGACCTTCACCATAGTCTTTCCGTAGATGTTCACGTCTTTGGTGTTGAGCATGGAGGCAGCATCGAAGGTGAGTCTGGATTCCATCAGAATATATTCACAAATATGCCTGGAGTCTTCATCAAGCGGAACGATACGCGCGGAAAGGTCCCCTTCAGGGAAATCCCTAATGAACCCCCCGGGCTTAAGCTCTTTAAGCTTGATGAAGGCCACCTCAATATCCTTACGCTTTGCAGCAATTTCCTCGCGCATTGCATTGGGTGCTATCTTACTATCGATGATGAGAGCTACATACTCTTCACTTGCTTCTGTAAAGGGGAAGGAAAGCTCCTGAAATGTCAGATGCTGCAGATCAAAGAAAAGGACTTTACCCTTTTGTCCGTTCAACATGGTCAGCAGGTCACTGATTTTACACAGCTCATTATTGAAGGTGGTGTTTGCCTGATAGATAACACGGATCATGACGGAGATGCTCATCTCCAGTTTCAAAAGGGAGTTGAGAGCCATACAGACGCCCAATGCTATGGCCGAACTGACCATCTGGTTGTCACTGAGAAGCAAGGGACCTTCAACAGTAACGTTCATTCCTGTAAATTCGACACCTTCACTTGCAAGGATGCCGATGACACCTTTGATGTAATTTCCCCACCTGTCCTCTTTTCTGAACTTTATGTTGCTCAAAGAGAAACGCTTACGATCATTAAGAGTGGCATTTGCCAGGCGCACCAACTGATCATCACGTTGTGAAATACCCACAAACAGTGTGGCGACGTCGGTACCTAAAATGGACCAACCCTTGCAGGCATCTGAATAACTGCCCAAAAGCGTACAGGTACCAGGCACCTCTACAATCACGAGAGGTGATTCTTCGTACTCTTTTTTGTGATGACTTAGTATATTTTCCATGCCCCAACCTAGCTTTTATGGGTAATTTTAGGCTACTTATCAATACATTGCAACAAAAAACCACCATTTAGCTGATTGGCGGCTAATTCTGCAGGAAAATCTTGAAAAATAGCTGATAAGGACAGAAAATGAAAGAAATAAAGCCCTTAACAACAGAAAAACCACCAACTCTGGTGGTTTTCTGTTGCTTATACAGCTTATTTTTCCAAACTGTACCTTTTCTTAAAGCGTTCGATACGCCCTGCGGTATCAACCATTTTCTGGGTACCGGTAAAGAATGGGTGACAAGCTGAACAAATTTCAACCTCAAGTTTCTTTGCGGTTGTCTTGGTTCTGATCACATTACCACAAGAGCAAGTGATATCGGCAAGTTCATAACGGGGGTGGATTCCCTTTTTCATAGTATATATCCTCCAGGAATATGTGTTTTTCTGCTGGCAGTACGCAGCAGACACGTTTCTGTAGCCGTCTCCGTCCTAATAACCTGCAGAGTTCGAAGGGATCCCTGTATTTATTGAACGTAAGAACGCTTCATTATCCTTAGTCTTCCTAATTTTGTCAATGAGGAAAGGCGTCATCTCTTGATCATCCATGTCACTGACAGCATTTCTTGTAACCCAAATCCTAGCAGCCTCATCACTGGGGATCAGAAGGTCTTCCCTTCTGGTTCCACTCTTCTTGATGTTGATAGCTGGGAACTGGCGTTTGTCGGCCAATCTCCGGTCAAGGATAATCTCATTATTACCTGTTCCCTTGAACTCCTCGAAGATAACCTCATCCATGCGAGAACCGGTCTCTATAAGACCTGTGGCTATAATAGTCAGGCTACCGCCGAATTCAATGTTTCTTGCAGCACCAAAAAACCTCTTGGGCTTATGCAGTGCATTGGAGTCGACACCTCCGCTGAGGATCTTACCACTGGCAGGGACGGTCTGGTTATACGCTCGGGCAAGACGAGTGATGGAGTCAAGCAGGATAACAACATCCCTCTTGTGCTCGACAAGACGCTTGGCCTTCTCAATCACCATCTCAGCTACCTGTACATGCCGTGAAGCCTGCTCATCAAAGGTTGAGGCAATTACCTCGCCCTTGACGTGGCGGCGCATATCCGTAACTTCTTCTGGCCTTTCATCCACAAGCAATACCATCAGCACCACATCAGGGTGGTTAATACTGATGGAGTTGGCAATCTTCTGGAGCAGGACAGTCTTACCGGTTCGGGGAGGAGAAACGATCAGCGAACGTTGTCCCTTGCCGATCGGGCAGAACATATCGATGATTCTGGTAGCCATATCCCCTTCTGGAGTCTCAAGGCGCATCCTTTCATCAGGGAAAAGCGGAGTCAGACTATCAAAAGGAACACGCATCTTTGCCTTTATTGGCTCATCGTCATTTACTTCCAAAATCCGAAGGATTGCAAAGAACCGCTCGTTGTCACGGGGGGTACGTACCTGGCCTTTCACCACATCACCTGTCTTTAGGTAGAGGCTCTTAATCTGTGCCGGTGACACATAGATGTCTTCTAAACCAGAAAGGTAGCTGTTTGCGGGAGAACGGAGAAATCCAAATCCATCAGGAAGAATCTCTAGGGTACCAACACCTACGATCACCCCACCTTCAGCTGAATGCAGTCTGAGGATTTCTGCGATGATCTCCTGCTTGCGCAGGTCCAGGATGTTATCAGAGCTCATCCCTTTCTCAACACCGCTCTTGCGTACTTCATCTATTGAAAGGTTGGTGTAGTCAGTCAGGTTCAGAACAGGTGCTTCAGGATGCTCTTCAATATTCAAATCATTGGATGTATCGTCCTGTTGGCCTTGGCGCATGGAGCGCCCCTGGTTATAGGACTGCCCTTTTTGATACGTTCCCTTGGAATGGGGTCTGTTTTGCTGACTTCGCCCACCGGTTCGAGATCCGTACTGGCTACTTTTCCTTGGTTGGCCCTGGTTAGGGTTTCTATTCTGGTTTGGATTGGAGTTCTGACCCTGATTATGATTCTGATTTGGATTCTGGCCTTGGCCCTGATCCTGTGAATCAGAGGGTGGCTGGAAGAATGAAACAGACGTGACAGGGGCTTTTTTACCCTTGGTTTCTGCTACAACAGCAGGAGGGGCTGCATTCTCAGAAGGGATTAGCTCCAGTTGTGAAGTGTCCTTCTTTGCTGCTGGCTTTTTCTTAGGAGCAGCCTTGGCAGAGGTGGACCCCTTAGGTCTTCCTCTCTTCTTAGGCTCGGGGGAGACCTTCTCTTCCTGCTTCACGGCGGGAGGAGGGGTGGGTTCGGATAAACCAGCCACTACCGGGCTTTTTTTTCGAGTTATGCGACGTACGACTTTCTTTGCAGGTTCCTGCTCAGAAGGACGAGCTACGTCAGCTTGATCATTCAGTATTTCTTCGGAAGACATAGGATAAACTCCAACGAAACGGGTTTTTTGACATATACCTGTGAGCACGAGCTAAAGGTATGGCCCCTTACCGGTTCCTAAACGTAAAACATAATGTAAGAATATGCGGAAATGTAGAGGAATGTGTACCATTAGTATTTCCGCGGTTAGTATGTTAAATATATTGCCACTTGCTCACAGTGTCAAGCAATGCATCCCCATTGATGTACTTGCTGGCTAGAATTAGCGCTGCAACCGAGGCTTTTCGACGTATAGAGACTCTTCCCCATGAGGTGAATTGTAATTTCACCGTTTGTGTGGCTCTGCCCTTTGCTGCAAATCCTACCCATACCATACCGACGGGCTTCTCTTCACTTCCCCCGGTAGGTCCGGCTATTCCCGTGATGGAAAGAGCATAGTCGGTACCTGAGACCGCCAGAATACCCTCGGCCATTTCAGAAGCACATTCACCACTTACCGCACCACAGTTCTCTAGCGTACTCGCCTTGACGCCCAATAGCTTCTTCTTCGCATCATTGGAATAGGTCGCTGCCCCACCCCAAAACCAGGCAGAGCTCCCACTTTCGTCAGTTAGCAGTTTGGACACATACCCTGAGGTGCAGCTCTCTGCACAGCTAATGGTATGGCCTTTAAACCTCAGAAGTTCTGTCAGCAGGCTTGCCGGCATGACGTCCCCTTCGGCCACGAGTGAGGGTCCTACAACAGAGCGCAGTCGCTGTGCCATCTCAGCCCTTCGCTCTTCAGCACCACCCACCAGATAAAGGCTTATCTTCAGATCCTGAAAGCGAGTACCCCACTGGATGCCATCTAAGGCCACCTGGCGGCAAAGCTCCTCCAGCTTGGCCTCTGCAATCAAAAAGGTCGAATATTCGGTACGGGAGAAATCGTCGTGCCCGATAAGCTGTGCAAACCAGGGCAGCACAGCATCAAAGAACATGGGATCCATCTCACGAGGAGGCCCGGGCATCGCCACACATGCGACAGAACGCTCGCCTACAGGGATGAAACCCTTAAAGCCAGCTGCACTCCCATGTGGGTTGGGAATCGATTCGAACCCAGAGGGTATCATTGCTTGTTGTTCGTTCGCTCCCCATATACGCTCCCCGATCCTTGCGTAGAGAGTCTCAAAAGCAACCTGGTCCCTCACTAGGGGGACTTTGGCCAGCGTAGCGACAATGCTACGGGTAAGGTCGTCACTGGTGGGCCCGAGGCCTCCTGTGAGGATCACCACATCGGTGGTATCGATACAGGCACTGAGGGCGCTTTCAATGGTCCCGTCATCAGGGACAACGACCATACGCTCCATACGATACCCGAGTTGGGTCAGTTGGCTAGAGACAACCTGACAATGCTTGTCAGCTATCACCCCACGGGTGAGCTCCGTGCCAATAACAAACAGAGAAGCAGTTTTGTATAGCATTTTCAGTCCTTCTTCCTCAATCGCACAAACATTAGAACGCCCCTGAACACGCCAAAGCCAAGCAGAATCATTGAGAGATAGATTGCACCAAATGCAAACCAGTCATCATGCTTGGTATAAAAAGTCAGGCCTTGGCTTTCAGTCGTAAAGACAGGAACGTCGTAGATATGCCACCCTGTCTTGAAAGGCTCCATGGGGTCGATAATCTTACCAGTGACATCTATGAGACAGGTCATACCGCTGTTGGTTCCCCGCACGGTAGTCCTGCGGTTCTCTATGGAACGGAAGACCGCCATGCCAAGATGTTGCATCTCAGCAGAGACTGCCCTTGACCACCCATCGTTCGTCATGTTTACAATGACCTGGGCACCATTACGCACAAAGCTCGCATTGAGCTCGCCAAAGACATCCTCGAAACAGATGGGGGTGGAAAACTTTACCCCTTCGTCAGTTTCGAACACAACGCTCTCATATCCGGTTTCCCACCAGTTATAGTCATTTGCCAACAGGAGCTTATAGAGCCAATTCATCTCTTTTTCATACGGGAAGTGCTCGGTAAAGGGAACCAGGTGTTGCTTACGATAGGAATTCTTAACCCTGCCCCCTTCAAAAAAAGTGACCGTATTGTAATCCTTACGGTTCCACGAGCCGTCTTGGAGAAGAGCCGGTTTAGTGGGATCGTCAAGAACCCCTTCAGGGTTTCCGCTTAACAGCGGGACAGGCAAGGATTTTCCAAAAAGGACAAACTCCTCCACCAGGGCAGAGGTCGCCTCATCCGAAGGGTATTTCTCATGCCAGGCGACAGAAGGGACAAAGGCGGTCTCTGACCAGAGGATCATATCGGGATCCGCCACAAGCGCTTCAAGACTCATTTTCCTGAGGTTGTTGAAGTTTCTTTTGTAGGTGGCATAACCGCCTTCCCAGGTATCGGCATTGTGCTGGATGGTTGCAACTCTCCAGCTTTTGTCGGGCTCTTGGGCATTCCAGTGATGGATGCTTACAAATCCGAAGATGAGGGTTGCAAGGATCAGGACCCCATAGGCAAGAACCGGGACCAGATGAGCTGTGAGGGTAGCGCCAAGGCTTTCACCGTCTGAACGCAGACGATCACAGAGCCACGCTCCAAGGAAGGTCTGGGGGAGCACCATAAGAAAGGTAATGCCCCAAACACCGACAAGCGAAGCTATCTGGATAAAAGGAAGGAACTCGTAGACAGAATACCCAAGGGTCCCATAGGGATAGCCTGCAAACCAGTTCTGGCTCACATAGGTATAGGCCACCCAGATGACAGCCTGAACCAGGTAGCCATACTTTTTGAACAGACGTTCTCCCGCTTTCAGCAGGGGAAAGAGCATAGCCATTTCCCCACCCTTGATGATGGGTACGATCAGGATCGCCAGAGGGTGGAAGGTTTTCAGCCAGTAGTTAAAAAACAGATAGAAGACAAACCCAAAGAAAAATCCATAAACAGGCGTAAGTTTCCAGGTTGTGTTTCTTATAACAGCAAAAAGAGGGATCAACGCAAAAAATGCGATGAAACCAAATCCACGATCACTAATGAAGCCGGGAAAAGCCATCGAATACACAAAAGCTGTCACCGACAATATAAAAACCTCAGAACAGACTGTTCTGAGGTTCCTTCTCTTTATCAAACTATGCAAAAGAGTCTCTCCTACATTCAACCAACTAAGGTTAATCAGCCTGTAACAGATTGATTTTCGCGCAAATTCCAGACATAGTCCTTAAGCTCTTTACCAGGACGGAAAATAGCTACCCCGTGGGTCTCTACTGCTACAATAGCTCCAGTCTTGGGGTTGCGTGCTCTTTCTCTGCCTTTGCGGGTACGCACCTCAAAGGTACCAAAACCACGCAGCTCGATGACCTGGTCGTTTTTAAGCCCAGTTTTCACCTCTTCAAAAAATGCGTCGATTATCATATGGATATCAGACCGATTCAGTCCATGCTTTTCATGAAGACTTTCAATAATGGCCGCTTTTGTCAATTTAGGTTCCGCCATGGTTACTCCTTCAACATTCTATTTCTCATGCTTAGGCCGGCATATCACATACACCGGCATATATAATTCAGAACAGTGCTGTTAAGCTTGAACAGCAGCCTGAGCACTCATTTTGTTGAATTGGGCATGCAGCCTTGACTTCTTCCTGTCAGCAGTGCGGGAATGGATAACACCCTTGCTAGCTGTTGAATCAAGCAACTTAAGGCTGGCATTGAGTGCTGCAGAAGCACTGTCTACATCTCCAGCTACCAAAGCAGCATCGAATTTCTTTATGGCTGTGCGCATAGTACTTTTTGCAGCACGGTTCCTCATTCTGCGAACGACATTTTGACGCTCTCTTTTTTCAGCAGACTTGTTAATCACGTAATACCTCCAGACATATCACTTAGAATACGTATTTCTTGTATAAATATAGAATCGGCAACGAGGGCCGACGGTTAATCAAAATATCACACTCTCTAAAATCGGTCAATACAATGCTTTATATCAATTGCACAAATATTCAGCTGAATACTCCTTAGTAACCTCCCACCGATTGGCTTCTTCATTGAAAACAACCGCTGAATGGGGGATGCTGAGCATTCTGCCTTCAGGTCCTAATAGGGTTATTTTTTTTCTCAGAATGTTTATTTCTATAATTTTCATCAGTTCAAACCCTACTTTGAGCTTACTTCCTTCTGAAGGGTACTTTTTCTTCTCCTCCACATAGAAGTCGAATTCATAGGAAAGACAGCAGAGCAAGCGTCCGCAAGGCCCAGATATCTTCATGGAATTAAGCGAAAGATTCTGTTCCTTCGCCATTTTAATGGAAACAGGGTCGAGCTTGTCGGTCACACTGTGACAACAATAATCGCGTCCACATACGGCAAGGCCTCCAAGGACGCGACTTTCATCACGGACCCCTATCTGTCTCAACTCAATGCGAATTCTGAATATCGACACGAGATCTTTTACCAACTCCCTGAAGTCCACCCGTACATCGGCTGTGAAGAAAAAGATAATCTTTGGCTCTCCAAGCAAGAAGTGAGCAGTCACCAGCTTCATGTCCAGCTTGTGCGAACTTATCTTTTCCCTGCAGATCCTCATCGCCTCGTCTTCCTTGACAATAAGCTCCTGGTAGCGTGACATATCGGAGGGAGTGGCCAGACGATCGATCCACTGGGTATCCCCTGAAAGCTGGACCATCTCGATGGGGGACACTTCAGAACATCCGTCGTTAAAGACTTCATCAGGCTCGGTGTTATAGGTAATCTCTTCGCCTGATGCCTCTTCTCCAACACTATCTTCCATAGTTTCAGAAACTTCCTCTTCATCAATGGTTTCACAGTGAAGACACGCCCCACGACACTGGTCATCACCCCTCTGATATCCTTTGCCCAAATTATGGGCACTAGCCACTACAATACCCATGTCTAGCCCATAGCGGGTAGGGAAAACGACAGATGTCCCGGGGTAGAGAACTGTATCCCAAGCACAGATGGTTGTCTCGTTGGAAGAGGTGTTTTTCACCATATATATATAAGCGCTGGAAGGTCTGTTTTTCACAGGGGTCTTCTCAACACTGCGTACTCGATCTTTTTTCATGCTAATCCTTTGCCTCAAGGGCGGAGCATACTCGATAAAACTTACGCTATCACGAGTAAGAATAATTGTCAAACTCTATGTATCTTTTATATAACTATTTCCTAGTATATGAATTACGTATATTGACGATTACCTTTGCTCATGGTATATTTTAGCCACTCTCCCGAACAAGCGAGAATCCAAACTCAAGGAGCCTGTATGCAATTTTTCGATACGCACGCACATATAGGGTTGCTCCAAGACGATAAAATGGAGCAACTTCTGGCAGTCCAACTTGCTAAAGTCAAGATGGTCAAACACATTGTAAGCATTTGTAACAGTCTTTCCGACTTCGAAAAGACCTATGCAAACCTTGAGAGTGCGGACAGTGTCTACCATGCTGTAGGGGTATCGCCCACAGAGGTGGCCAATCCTGGCAGGGATTGGGAAGAAAGAATACTGCTCCATGCAAAAAAAGATAGGATCGTAGCCATTGGTGAGACCGGCCTTGATTATTACCATATGTTCGGTGGCGACAAGAGCGCCCAGATCGAGCTTTTTCTCAAGCATCTGGATATTGCAAAGCAATTGGATCTTCCTGTCATTATCCATAATAGGAATGCGGGCGAGGATCTCTTGAATATCCTTGGGAAAAAACTCCCCCCCAAGGGAGGGATCCTGCACTGCTTCGGTGAGGACTGGGCCTTTGCCAAGAGAGCGCTTTCGCTTAACCTCACCTTCTCCTTTGCCGGTAACCTTACCTTCAAGAACAGCAGAACCATCCAAGAGGTTGCACGCAATCTTCCCTTGGACAGAATCGTCATCGAAAGTGAAGCCCCCTTCATGACGCCCTACCCCTACAAGGGTGAGCGCAACAAGATTCCCTACATCATCGAGACTGCAAAAGCTCTCAGCGAAATCAGGGAAACCTATCTTGAAGAGCTCAGTGAAAGTCTTTATGCTAACAGCTTAAGGGCCTTTTCCCTTCCAAAGGACGTATGAGCGAACAGAACCTGTATAATCCGATACCAATAGGAAACACCCAGATCAAAGGGAATCTTTTTCTCGCACCACTGGCGGGTTACACCGACGTGCCCTTCCGTTCCCTATGCATTGAGATGGGCTCTGACATGACCTTCACAGAGATGGTCAGCACAGAAGGACTCTTTCGAGGGGGTGAGAAAACCCATGCCCTGCTTCAGAAGGCCCCTAATGAGAACGAGTACGCAGTGCAGCTATTTATGGGATCGACCAAGTCCCTGCCAGGCGCCCTTGAACAACTACAAGCCTATAACCCTACTTTCATAGACATTAACTGCGGATGTCCCGTTCCTAAGGTCACCAAAACCGGAGCAGGCTCTGCGATGATGAAGAATCCCTCCCTCATCACTGAAATCGTACAGATGATAACGAAGACCCTCCCTACTCCTGTTTCGGTTAAGTTCCGTACAGGATGGGATGCAAACAGCCAAAACTATCTGGAGTTTGCCCAGGCAGCCTTGGATGGGGGAGCCTCCATGCTCACCTTGCATGCAAGAACCAGAGCCCAGGGGTATGCGCCCTTTGCCGACTGGACAACGCTGCGAACCCTAAAGGAGTACTGCACACAAAACGGATACTCAGTCCCCGTCTTTGGATCAGGGGACCTGTTCGAAGCCCAGGATGCCAAGAGAATGCTCCAAGAAACGGGCATCGACGGTATCATGTTCGCCAGGGGAGCCATGGGAAACCCCTTCATTTTCCAGCAGACTAGAGACCTCCTTGAGGGAAAAGAGGAACAAATCATATCCATTGAGCAAAAGATTGCCGTCATCCTGCGTCATCTCGACCTTATGATAGCCCACTATGGAGAGAAGAGCGCCTGTACCCAGATGCGCAAGCATACCTGCTCATACCTCAAGGGCATTGCCAACACCGCTTCCATAAAGCAGGAGGTTGTAAAGGCAAGCAAGAGAGAAGATTACTGGAAAGCCATGCAGAGGCTCCAAGCTAGTTGTTGACCACTCAACAGGTAAAATGGTAGGTTTAGATAAGAAAATATAGCAAGAAGGTAGTGCAATGAGAATACTAGTACTGGGCTCAGGAGCCAAAGATCATGCCATTGCATGGTGGTTTTCCCAGAGTCGTCTTATCAATGGTCTATTTGTAGGTCCAGGGAATGTAGGGACCGAATCCATTGCGAAAAATCTTGCCATAGATCCCGCTGACCCCAAGCAGGTGTATGAAGCTTGCAAACAACATAACATTGAGTTCGTATTCATCGGAACTGAGGCCCCTTTATTCACCGGTGTCATCGACTACCTCAATGAACGGGGCATCGATACGTTCGGAGCACCTAGCAGAGCTTTGAAGCTTGAAGGCGACCGTAATTTCTCCAGAAAGTTTACCGACAGACACAATATCCCCACCCCCACACATCACGTGTTTGACAATGAGGAAGATCTTTCGGAATATCTGAAACGCCACCAGGGCGAGCGATTTGTCGTCAAAAGCAATACCATTGCCCCAAGCCGTGTCATGATCGACTCCAGTGACTATGCGGCGCTGATGAAGTTCTCCAAAACAATTCTTCCTACTGGATCAATTCTGCTTGAAGAGCATCTCGAAGGGCTCCCCATTACCCTTACGCTCCTAGTCGACAACAAGGGCTACATGATGTTGCCCCCTTCCAGTGATTACATGAAAGCTGGTCATGGAGGCCTACCAACCGGAGGAATGGGATCCATCTGTCCGGTACCACTACAGGAATCTGTCAGTCAGGCTCTTGTCACTACCATAATAGAACCAACCCTTTTTGGTCTCAAGGCTGAAAAAATGGCTTATAAAGGCGTACTGACCATCAGTGTGATCATCACGAAACATGGCCCAATACTGGTGGACTATCACGTACGATTTAACGATCCGGCTGCACAGGCTATCGTTACCCTGATCAGGACAGATATAATAGATATCCTGACAGCCATGAGGGAAGACACACTTTCCACCTTCAACCTTGAGGTTTCAACCAACTCTGCCGTCGCTTTGGTGATAGCATCTGAAGGGTATCCAGAAGACCCAATACTAGAGAAAAAGCTCGAACCCATCCCTGCGGCTCTCATGCGCAACGCATTTATGGGTTCTCCTTTCTACTTCTTTGGTGGGGTGCACTCCCACGACGGTAACCTTATAACCAACGGAGGACGTTGTGTCACAGTTGTGGGTATCGGCTACAATATCATGGATGCAAACAAGAATGCCTATAAGGGAGTAAAGCATATCTCCTTCCCAGGAGCTTGGCACCGCCCTGATATCGGGGACAACTTCTTTACAAACTAACCAACCATAGGAGGCTCTTCGTTGACGAGGAGCCTCTTTTTATAGCTTCATTGCAAACATATAATTTATAGCATCACCCTAGTTCTTCTGTTGTGCGGACACAGAAAAGGACACCAATTCGATTGGTGTCCTTTTCTGTAGCATAGGTACAAATTGCAACTCGCTCTCATACCCTATAGCGCATTCAAACCTGCAAGGTCGTCAGTGACAATGACCTCATCCACAGGCGCTGCCTGCACCGCATAGGTAGGAAGCTCATACTTCTCAAGCCAAACGCTCTGAGGAGCTTCAGGATTGGCTACCAGAGTCGGGATGGAGATGATGACCATCTCATCCATCAGGGGAACCGTAAACTTCCTGGTAATGCTTATCTCTTCCCAGTTAGAGTCGGTATAGGAGACGGTAATCTTATGCTTCTGCCGGACTACATCCACCTTGTCCCTATCACGTGGAGCAAATTCAAGGGAATCGAACTTATCAACCTGCACCTCAACCAACTTCAAGGCTTTAATTTCCTCACCGTTTACGGTGATGGTCTTATTGTCCAAGAGGATAGTGTGCTGCTTTCCAATGAAGAACAGCATCACACCAATGAGCAGGACTACCACTATCGCTAGCAAGCGCATCACAAACATTCTGTTAAAGGTTATTTTCATGCCTTAACCTCCTGCTCTTGAGCAAGGATCTGCCCTGCAATACCCCTGTCATGCTTTTTCCTAACCTCGTAGAGCACAAGAGAGACGGTAATGACACCATAGGAGACAAAGACCCTGAAGTACTCACCTAGCTGTGCCTGACCGATAAGGTTCTTTCCTGCCATAGGGGAAACGATAAACATGAGGTGGAACAGGATGACTCCCAGAAATACGTTACGAACCTTTGCATGGCTTACTGTCGCTCCACCAACTAGGAGGGCGGCAACGCTGAACATGCCGATCTGCATATGGCTGTTATAGGTATTGAGTGTTCCAATATTCTGTAGGTAGATGATCATTCCATACCCTGCAAATACCGTTGAGATGACGATGGATACGATACGGGTATGCTCAACCTTGATACCAGCTGCACGGGCAACTTCCATATCCTGACCGACTGCGCGCATGTCCTGTCCAAGTTTGGTCTTCTTGAACCAAAGGATGAATATGCACAGAAGCGCTATTATTATCAAAGTAAACAGCGGAATGGGAATGCCGAATAGGCGAATCATCAAAAGATTATCCAAACTTTTTCTAATGCCGATAAGGTTTACGGTATTACGAATACCATAGCCTCGGGGAAGCACCAGAGAGTTCGAACGAATAGGAATGATGGCTCCCATGCCATAGAGGACTATCAACTGGTAGATACCATTCATGAAGAATCCGATGATGTAGCTGGTGACCATCTCACGGCCCTTGGCCATATTGAGGATCTTACCACACCAGATTCCCAGCGCTACGGAGATGGGGGTCGAAATGATCATGGCAAGCAACATGCCGGGAATCCCACCGATACCCCAGTCACTGATAAATATCAGGCCTATCTGACCAGCCATGGCACCGAGGGTCATACCGAAGTTCAGCCCCATACCGGCAAGGATTGGAATCAGGAGGCTAACGATCAAAAAGGAGTTTCGTGCAATGCGGACAACGACCTCACTTACGAGATAGTTGGCTGAATACCCGCTGAGGGGTATCCCAAAAGCACAAATCACCAAAAAGAGAATCGTTACTGTATTGTTTCCCAGAAAGCGTTTCACCTTCTGAAAGTTTGTTCTCTGGAGCGTCATCGAGTTGCCTCCGTTTTTCTGGTCAGGGCGTAGAGAATCATACCGTTGGAGACGATGATCCTGATAACCTCAGACATATCGGTATGAATCATTGAATTCATAACAGAAGGTGTCATGGTCAGAATTCCCTGGAACAGGAAAGTTCCGACTATGACGTTGGTAATGGTCGCCTTGTTGACCGAAGCCCCTCCTATCAGAATAGCGGAGACTGCAGGCAAAGCCATATAAAACGGCCCCATATACAGCTGGATAAATCCAAAGCTCTGTTGATAGACAAGGATACCGAGCGCTCCAAGCCAGGTGGACATAACCACACTCAAGGCTCGTATATTGTCGACATGAATTCCACTGGCACGGGCAAACACAGGGTTTGATCCCACAGCTGTCATGGCAGTACCTGTCTTGGTATGCAAAAACGCCCACATGATAAAGGCTAGCAACCCAAAGAAGAGGAACATTCCAGTGGGTATGGTCAGATGGTCGGTCAGCCGAATTGAGAGGAAATCATTGAGCACATGCAGGTAGTACCCCTCTGTGGAGATGGTCGTACGCAAGCCACGGCCGGCATACCCCCAAACCATGGTAGGGTTGCTGTAAGGTAACAGGAGCCACATGATACACATGAACGCTACGGAGGAGAATCCCACATAGGTGGCGATCATCATTTCTCCGCCCTTTACCCTATTGAGCAACTGTCCATAGCCCCATCCGAGAATTACAGCAAATGGTGTTGCAAAGACAATGGCCATCATAAATGATGCAGGTCCGGTAAAGTTGAACTGCATGGAGAGCGTTCCCCCGAGCAGCCCTGCAATTATTCCCAAGGGAAGTCCGAAGTTCAGACCACAGCCACTATGGATCATCGGAACCATAGCAAGGACCATAACAGCATTCATACCAAATCTGTTAAACGTATCAGAGAGGCTGGTCCCAATATTCACTCCAACAAAAGGTGCAACGATAAAGAGCAACAGCAAAAACAGTCCGATGATGATGCGAGGCAAACCAAAAGATTTTACCGCCTGTAGTAGGGTAGAAATCATTTTTTCTACTTTTACGTTCATATACTACCTCCGTCAACCAATTCACTCTTCTGTCCAACCATCATAAGCCCGAATTCGGCACTATCGGTGGTAGCGGGAAGGATTCCCAGAACCCTGCCATCAGAAACGATGGCAATACGGTCACAGATTGACCTCAGCTCTTCCAACTCGGAAGAGATCATGACAATGGTAGTTCCTTGTTCTTCATTATATTTTCTCAAGGCCTGCAAGACCAGAGACTTAGCCCCGATGTCTATACCACGGGTGGGCTCCGAGACAAACAGCAGTTTTGGTTCAACAGCAAAGGCCTTAGCCAGACAAATCTTCTGCTGGTTTCCTCCAGAGAGCTCCTTAGCCTTCTGTTTGGTGCTTGTACAACGGATCTCCATCTGCTTTACATAGGATTGGGTGGTCTCTTCAATGGCTTTCTGATCCCGCCACTTGAACAATCCCCCCAGATACTTTTTCAAATATTTATCATGGACCTGCATTGCGGTGAAAGAGACGTTCCATTCCAAGCTCTCATCAAGAAGCAAGCCTACCCCACGACGATCTTCACTGACGAAGGCCATACCCGCATTAAGGAAGTTTCGAGGGCTGTTAAGAGGAATCTCTTTGCCTTCAAAGAAAATTTGTCCACCAGCAGGGAAAAGGCCCATTGCACCATTGGGAATACCCAGCTTGCCTTGGCCAGCCATGCCCCCAATACCAATAATTTCCCCTTTAAAGACATCCAAGTCCACATCACGAACAACCTCTCCGGGCATATCTACCCAAAGATTCTGTAGTCTCAGCAGGACCTCTCTATCTTCGCTATCAGCAATCGCTCGCTTGTGACTAACAGTACTAACCTCACGGCCGACCATCCATCTTGCGATCTCGGGAATCACGACACCTTCAGCTGGTACCGTCTTGATAATCTTACCATCACGCATGACCATGATAGTATCACAGACGTCGATAATCTCCTGGAGCCTGTGGGTAATGAAAATGATGGCAATGCCTGACTCAGCGAGCAGACGCATCGCAGTAAGAAGGCTATCAGCCTCCTGCTCAGAAAGGTCAGCTGTCGGTTCGTCAAGAACCAACAGCTTGATACCTTCAGAAACATCCGTGGCTTCCTTGCTCAACTCCCTCGCGATTTCAGTAAACTGGTTATGCCCCACAC